>JBILJP010000089.1:0-14648 GCA_044377135.1 Fluviicola sp. | reverse complement strand
CCAAACCATATTCTGAATGTAGGTTGCCAAATCTGCATCAATGGTAACATCCGGGTGAATGTTGTTTGAAAGTCCAACAGGTGATTGCCCGAAAATACATGCATAATGAATCATTGTAATCATATACGCCCCAATATTATTGGGATGAACGCCGTCGGTGAACAGTTGATTCACATGAGTTATTGTAGGTACAAGATTCGCCTCTACATCATCATAAAAACGTGCCATCATTCTATTTCCGGGAATGATATAAACAGGCGGACAACCACTCATTCTATTGTCATTTGCATAATCTTGCATTGCCTGCCAGCCATTTACGCCACCCAAACCGCCGACCTCTAAAAAATCAAGCATTTGCCTCCATCCTGCTGCACTCCCATCGGTTGATTCGGCAATTCCATACCCATCAAAAAAGTACTCAGAACCATCTATTCCCGGCCAATTAGTCCAAAGCATGGTTGGTGCTCCTGCTCCACCATCGCCATTCAACCAGGAATTATTCACAAAGTTGAGTAAATTCTCTCTGGATTGATTTAAGTTGTTGTTAGCCGGACCTTCAAAATTCTCTGTAATCACCAATAATTCCCAATTAGAAATTTCAGCATTCGGGTTGCTATTCGGTTCATAACAATCTGGCCAACATGGTGAAGTTGTGTAATTCCAATGCATTGTCAGCCAAGCCCCCGGTAAATCTGCCTTACCTACCATAGAACCCATAATCTGCCATCCTTGCAGGCTATTTTCATCAGCTACCAATTCAACATATTGACCGGGCCACGGTCCAAATAACGGAGAAGTTAAACTATGACCGCAATGGAGCTGTTTAACATCAAAATCACTTGGTGTTCTCGGTTCCAGAATTTGAGCACTCGCAAAAGTGTTGGTCATTAAAAAGCAAGCTACTATGAATGAATATTTGGTTCTGTTTTTCATGCTATTTCTTTTAGTTTGTGTTCCTTTTCCAGGTTAAAACAGGAAGTTGCTCAATTCAACCTGGTTTATTCTTTCACTACCTTAACAACTTCTCTAAAATCATTGGTGATAAGTTCAATAAAATAAACCCCATTTGCGTTGTTTTCAAGATCAATTTTAAAGAATTCGCCATTCAAATTGTTGATTTCCTGAATGATTTCACCTCTTAAATTGGTGATGATCATTTCAGCGCCATCTAATTGCAACTCCGAATTGAGTACAAAAATTCCATTACCAGGATTTGGGCTCACATTTAAGGTCGAATGCAATTGATGATCATTAATACTATTTGTACCCGGCCCAAGTTTTTGATACCAAATATCCGTACCGGAAACAGCCGATAAATTGTTCGTTGCAGCAGAAGGATCAAAATCAACCGTTGACATGAATGATCCCGCTGTATAAACATTGTTTATTTCGTCGGCATAAATTCCAAATGATCTTGTGTAAGCGCTAATTATCGGAGCACCATAACTCGTTGCCCAATTGAATTGACCGTCAGAAGCTAAGGAAACGATATAGGTATCCTCTGCACCGAGTTTTGTGAGCGTGTTGGTCAACACCGCATCCGGATTTGCATCCATATCACCAGCCATATCACCGGTTATATAAATATCGCCAAAACTAGTCACATCCATGTCCATGAAATCTTCTGTTCCAACACTACCAAATGTTTTCACCCAATTCAAATCTCCTGCAGGAGTTAGTTGCACCACAAAGACATCATCACTTCCATTTGATGTTACGTTGGTAACACCGCCATTCGGGTCAAAGTTGCAAGTTGAAATAAATGACCCGTTGACATAGATAAAGCCATTTGGGTCAATGTCTATATTTCTTCCTTCGTCTACGGCAATACCTCCCATTTCTTTCGCGAACACAAAGTCATTCGTAACATCTAACTTGAGTACAAAAATATCATTGCCCCCCGGTAATTGAACAACTCCTGCGCCCGGATCAAAATCAGCAGTTCCGCCAAAACTTCCGGTCATAAATTGAGCCCCGGTGGTTACATCGATAACAATATCTCTGCTGCGATCAGCACTAATACTCCCTATCGTTTTTGATGTGACATACCCACCCGTAGGCGACAATTTCAGCATAAAAATATCCGAACCACCTAAACTTGTTGCGTTTTGAACACCAGCTCCCGGATCAAAATCAATGGTTGTTCTAAAAGAACCAGTTACAAAAACGGTTCCGTCATAATCATCAATATCAATGGCATTTCCTTCGTCATTCTCTGTGCCACCAATACTCTTCACCCAATCCAGTTCTCCGGCAGCGGTTACTTTTAGAATAAAGACATCATTCATTCCTACCGAAGTGAGGTTTGAAACTCCTGCATTAGGATCAAAATCGGCTGTTCCCGCAAAGATCCCTGTCAAGTATACATTTCCAGCAAGATCCAATACAATTTCATTTGGCACATCCTCTTGGGAACCTCCAAAACTTTTCGCCCACAAAAAGTCGCCCTGAGAACTTGTTTTTACAAGAAAAACATCATTTGAACCATTCGAAGTGAGGTTGTTCACCGCCGGAGAGTTATCGAAATCTGAAGTAGACCCAAATTCGCCTGCCGTATAAACATTGCCCGCAGCATCAACAGCAATACATTTTCCAACTCCAGAAGAACCTCCGTTTGCCGTTCTGCTCCAATGATAGTTTGGTGTTTGTGCGGTAAGTGTTCCGGCTACACTCATTAAAGCAAGTGATAAAATAATTTTTTTCATTTTTCTTGGTATTATTAACTGATCTAAGCGCATGAGTCTCTCGATTATACGTTTTAAGAAGATCATTCCGGCAACAGAATCGTTTGTTCTTAGAACAGTATGTGTTTCAAATCGTCATTGCGAGTTTATCTATTGTAAAATTCCGAAGATTCAGTGAATTGGATGAGCGGGGATTTCCCCTTTTTTCTATCAGGGAATACCCTGGTTTAATCATTCAATAATCCGAGTAACAAGGTTTTTTTAACCAAACCGGTGAGGTTCGTCACTTCCAATTTCAGCATCAAACTTGAGCGGTAATTTTCGATGGTTTTTTCTGACAAGAATAATTCTTCGGCTATTTTACGCGTGGTATATTCCGCCATAATGAGTGTCAATACTTGTTTCTCGCGTTCGGAAAGATTGATATGCGTTTTATGTTTGGCATCTTGAAACAACGACAAGTTGGTATAGGAATTTTTCGTTTGATCACTTAAATAGACCGCCGTAAATTCGCCTTTCTCCATCCACCCCACTATTTCGGTTGGTGCATCCGATTTCAAGAAAAACGCTTTGAAACCTGCATTTATGGTAGTACGAATGGTTTCCTGATCATCGAAACTGGTCAACGCAGCAAGAATAAGTGACGGCTGATCTGTTAATAGCATTCGGGCCAATTCACGACCATCTGCCTCGCCAAAATGAATATCCAGAAAAACAATATCGTACTGTTCACGTTTCACAGCCGCTAATAAATCAGTGCTCGTATTCGCACAATCAACCGTTGATACAAGAGGCGATTTCAGCAACAATTCTTTCAATCCATTCAGAATCAACTGATGGTCATCTCCCAACAAAACGGCCAATTGTTTCATAATTCAATGAGAATTTCAATGCTTGTTCCCTGCTCTTGTGAATGAATCGCTAATTTTCCCTGCAAAGCAGCAACACGTTCTTTTAGACTGTTCAATCCGGATTCAATGTCGGCTTTGGCAATTCCCAAACCATCATCTTCTACTTCAATTCTCAGCACATTGGTTACGCGTTCAAATTTCACAAATATGCTGTTACATTGAGCGTATTTTAGCGCGTTGCCGATTAATTCCTGAACCGTTCTATAAATCAGATGGCTTTTGGCGTTATTCAACTCAAACCCTTCCGTATGATCCAAGACAATGATTTCAGTAGTTGGGGTCGACATTCTTCCGCAAAATGCCTTTATGGTATCCACTAAATTGGTTGTATCGAAATCAACCGGCATCAGATTGTGGGCAATTTTCCGGCTATCTTCCTGCAACCCTTTCAGCAATTGGATGACTTCTTCTTTATCAGCGTCGTCATTCGTTAATTTGTAGCTAATCCCCGTCAAGGTTGCCGCTATTCCATCGTGAATCTCAAAAGCCAATCGTTTGCGTTCTGTTTCCTCGCCTTTTTGCACAGACTCATTCAGTTTTCGTTCCAGTTGAAGATCCAACAAGGCTTGTTTGCTTCGCATCAACCGACGTCTAAAAAACAACACCAACAATCCCAGTAAAACAAGAAGTGCCAGCGTAACGATGATGGTTTGCCGCTTACTCAATTCCGATTGTTGTTTTGCCAGTTGATAACGTTGCTGAAGTATTTTTTTGCTCTTTTTCTCTGATTCGTACTTAACACGCAACTCATTGATGTTTTTTTGGTTTTCTACACCAGCGGTTGAACTGTACAAATCATACGATTCATTCAAGTAGTCAAATCCTTTTTTATAGTCACCTTTCTGCGCGTATGCCCTTCCGATAATGCGTTTTGATGTATGCAACACATCGCTGTTATTCAGTTCCTGTGCCAATAAAAGAAGACTGTCTGCATTGTCTACAATTTGCTGGAATTCACCTTTTTCTTCATAGATAGAAAGTAAACCAACTTTACTAATGAGTTCAAAATGTTTGATGCCGGTTTTCTTACTCAACTCAATGCATTTGGCGTAATAAGACTCGGCTTTATCAAATTGCTTCGCCATCTTATAGATTTCGGCGTATCCGATGGTTGAAGCCAATTTGGCCAATGCATCATTGGTTGCACTTGCGATACTATCTGCTTTGGTTTCAATAAACAAGGCTTTTTGCGGCTGACCGGTTTTGTTTAGTGAAATTGCGTAGGTTGAAAGAATATTGGTTTTAATACGATCTTCCTGTACTTTATCCAACAACTGGTAGGCTTTCGAAGCATATTCTAATGCCGTCTTGTAATCTTTTAAACTGAAATAGTTGTTGGCGACATTGTTGTGAATGCCAGCCAGTGAATTATAATCATGCGCTGATTCAAAAATCTTTTCAGCTTTAAAATAATAGTCTAGTGACGCGTACATATTGCGTCGATATCCTTCTACATTGCCTTTAAGGTTGTAAAACTTCCCTCTAAAACCGCTATCTTCAGGTTGAAAGTGAATCTGTAATCCTTTATTTGCAATCGCATCAACCGAATCTAATTGACCAGCATACAAGAATTTTTTTCCTTTTAAGAAAAGACCAGTAGCTAAGCATTTCTCAGAACCATTTTCAACTACTATTTTTTCAGCTTTTGTTGTGTAATAGGCGCTTGAATCCGCAGACAGCATGGCTTTGGCATACAAATCAGCAATGGCGGTAGAATCAATCCGATCTTGGTTGGCTCCTCCTTTTTTAACTCCTGAATCTGTGCAGGAAGCAACGATGCTCATTACTGCAAAAAGTGGCCATATCTTCATGAAATCGTTCTGTTTAATGCTTCAACGTGTTATCAAAACACCATTTTACGCGTGTTCCATTGCGAATATAAACAGGATCATTCACATGCGGTCATCTAAATGAACGTGAGTTCAGTATAAATAACGGTTGAAGTACCTCAATCATCACTTCTTTACCAACTTCTTCCCGTCCCATTGAAACACGGTAGTTGTGTTGGTAGAGTATTCTACAGTTGGCGGATCGGTATTGGTTTCGTCTTCAGAGAAGATGTATTCGCCGGCTTCTTCGTGTAAGAGGATTTGTCCTTTTTTACCTTCCATATCGGCAGGAAAAATAAACGTATCTGTTGCGAAAACAGGTGCATCAGCCACATCGTAGAGCTTTTGAATGGAATACAACTTACTTCCTGAAAAGAAGAAGACAATCGAGCCACCGTCATCGCCACAAAATTGTGCATCGGCATCTACGTACAATACATCATCAATGTTGGATACCCCGCGATTTCCGTAATTCGTAATGGTATGGTCTTTCTCTTTTCCGAAAAAACCTTCAAACGAAACACGTTGCACTTCT
Organism: Fluviicola sp.; assembly: GCA_044377135.1. Classification (GTDB taxonomy): domain Bacteria; phylum Bacteroidota; class Bacteroidia; order Flavobacteriales_D; family Crocinitomicaceae; genus Fluviicola. The sequence goes on along the minus strand of JBILJP010000089.1, from coordinate 8,689 downwards.
TTGTGGTTTTTCTCTACTCTGATTTGGTAGAATGCCTGACCTTCCACCATTTTTTCTAAACCGTAATGAAAGATGTAATCAGTGTTTTTGGAACTGCGAAATGAATTCTTAGCCAATTTCCCACCCCAAACATATCCTTTTTGTTTGGAATTAAATTCAACCTGGTACCACGACATTGTGAACCCATTGAGCGTGAGTTGTGTTTCGGTTTTTTTGATGATTTTCACCTTTGTTCCAATAGCCACAATAGCAACCGTTTTTGCCGAAGTGGAAGCTTCTTGACGGATATTGACACTGTCGCCCAACACATACAATACTTGGTCGGCATAAAATTCGTAGGGCTCTTCTTCTGTGTCGCAAAATGCTGCTGTACTGAAAGAAAGTGCGAGTAGTAGTGAAGCAAAAATTTTCATAATCGTGTTGAATCGCTTGTTTTAACTAGTGAAATGAAGAATCAAAAACCATGCTCAATTATTCTTTGATCAGTTTCCCGAAGTATTCCATTCCGTTTTCGGATTTAAAGATAATAGAATACATGCCCGCTTGCAGTTTTGTCACATCAATTAGTTGATTTCCGCTCACCGTCGTTTCCAAACACTTTTTCCCGGAAACAGTAAATACACTCATGATATAACTGTCATCGGTTTGCACATGCAATTCCGAGTTGGATGGATTGGGCCAAAAAGAAATACCATCTACGTTTTGTTCCGAGATTCCAACAACAGAAGGAACGGTAACGGTAGTTGTCCACACACAATCATAGACATCATGAACGGTTAACGTGTAAGTTCCTCCGGCAAGATTATTGAAGATGTTGCTTGATTGATACGGTCCGCCCAACGAATAAATATAAGGAGCCGTTCCACCGGAAGCGTTCACCGTGAGTGATCCGTCATTACCCACTACTTCTTGGGTGGCTGAATACGTTGCCGAAAGTGCCGCGGTGCTTCCCAAAACCGTTACCGAATCGGAACCACTGCAACCGTTGGCATCAACTGCCGAGAAGTAATAGGTTCCCGGAGACAAACTATCGAATACCGTTTCATTGGTCACATTTCCGTTCCATGTGAGTATTACCGGTTGTGCGGAAGAATTGACACTCAGCGAAACCATTCCGTTATCGTCGCCGGCACACATTTCATGCGTAATTAAGGTGCTAAAAGTGGCACCTGAACTGGAAACAATTAGGGAACTATCCGACAATGCAACCGGTAAATCCGGACATAAATCAGACGAAGCCACACCGATGTAAGCATAACCGTTTGAATTGGGAGCTATTGTTACCGTTAACGAATCGCTGTAAGGATACACCTGGTTGTTCACCGACCAATACACCTCGAAGGTAGAATCGATCACAAATAAATACGGGATATCCGTAACGGTATAGGCAGAAGGTCCGGAAGGTGTCCATTTTTTTCCGTCACTACCACACGACCAAGAAGTGGGGAAATTGCGCCCCGGAACTACATGTGCAATGGTACCGTCGAAATTCTGGATACCCTCGATGGCTGCTCCATTGTTCCAGGTGGTGCACATCGGTTTGTTTTTCAAATGCACTTCTATCTCATTGCTTCCTTCACTCAATACAATCGCCATCAACCAGCAGGAAATGTTGCAACTATAGGCAATGGGGAAATACATCACCACAAACTGACGATTGGGCGCTGTACCTACTACTCCGTATTTGATCACGGTATTAGCCGTGAGGTCCATCAACGGTGCCAAAATGCTGTTTTTATGGTAATTGGTGCTCGGCAACGCCTGATCGATCGCCCATGGACAATAATCCCCTGCATAAGCTGTATCGAAGGTCACCACTCCGTTGGAACCGATGACCAATTCTGCATAGGTAGAATCGTAAAACGAAAAATTGAACCCTAGTGGAATTATTCCGGAATATTGGTCGTCACCCAAATCAATGGTGGTCATATTCGGAACCGAAAAGAACAGGTTTGAATCGGGAGTCGTTCCTACCAATGTGATTTGTGAACCACCACAAACGGTAGTGTCATTTCCCAACTGTATAATTTGGGTGTTTCCGAAGAACGACATCAGGGTCATTCCGATCAGTACAATAATAGTGTTGGTTTTCATAGGGTCGTAATTGTAGTGTTTACCAAAGTTAGGGAAAGTAAATCTCTTTCTTTTGTCTTAATACAAAAGAAACAAAAAATCAAGGTTCTTTCCTGTTATCTCCGGGTGAAAAACCAAACCTTGTTTTGCACGCAACGTCACGAAATTCCGCTACGCTTCATTTCTAAAGGACAAGCCCCCTTGCGGCAAAACTACGGCGTGGACTTTTCCCTATTCCGAAGATACTCGGAAAGAACCCGAAGCCACCTTCGCTTAATTGATTTCTGGAACGACAGAATGATCTTTTTTACGTTTTTAAAGAAGAGTATAACTCATTCCAAGGGGAGCCACTTGATGATGTAATAATGAAACAAATTACCGAATGGTTGAAGCCTGATACAACTTCAATTCTTCCCACGTGACTTTGTCGCCGAGTTTTTCTTTGAGTTGCGATAACGATTGATTTTGTTCTTTCACCTCATCAAAATAATTCTCCAATTCGCGAATACGACTTGGCGACATGATCTCTTCCAGTTCCACTTCCTCCTGTTTGATCAGGTTCATAAAATGGCTATAAATGGTACCGATGGTCATTTGACGAACACGAGCAATTTCTTCAAGTGATTTGCCTTCGCGAAACAGTTCCAGCGTTTGTTCGTAAGTGGTTTTCTTTTCTTTCTTCTCCGCTTTTCCGCCTTTGCCACCTTTCTTCGGTTTGGTTTCCGACAGGATGTGACTGAAGTCGTCATGCACATCAACAGGATCAAGCAATGATGGTTTTTCACGCAACTCTTGTTTGATAATTGCGATTTTAGCCAATTTATAATGTTTCAACTCCTCGTTCCAAACGGTTTCTTTATTCAATTCACGACCCGCTGTAACGGCTTCCACCAACAAGCGTACTTTCTTTAATCGCAGGATTACTTCCAGTGTTTGTTGCTCCAGTTCTTCCAGTTCATCTACATATTGTTTGGTCTTTTTGATGAGCTGCAATTCGGCCATGCGTTTTAAAAGCGAGTAATAAACGCCGTCGAGCGGTTTGAAGAAATAAGTATAGGCAGCTTGAATGCGTTCATGAATGAAATTCCAATCCATCTGCGGTTTCACAAAAAGATTGGTGAGTTGCGCTACAAACTTTTTCGCAGGATCAATGGTGGATTGAATGGCCTGACTTTGATGAGCCACCCATGTTTTATCTTTTCCTTTTTCAGTTTTCGGGCCGGCCAGTTTGTAACTATTTTCCAAAATCATCCAGGAACTTGCTAGATCGTACCAATCGAAAGCGGCACTGAGCGTATTGTAGAGGTAATGCTTGGTTCCTTGTTCTAAAAACGATGAAAGCTGGTGTTCATTGGCCTTCTGTTCTGCGTAGGCCACCACTTGCTGGTCATTGGAAAGTCCGTTCATGGAAATGGGTTTCAGCAACACCAATCCCTGCAACGATCGCAAGCGCGACAACGCCACGTATGCCTGTCCGGGTGCAAATACCTGCGACACATCCAACACCGCTTTATCAAACGTTAAACCCTGACTTTTATGAACCGTAATTGCCCAGGCCAGTTTCAGCGGATAATGAACAAAGGTCCCTTGTACAGATTCCGTGATTTCTCCCGTAGTGTCATCTACTGTATACTTGATGTTTTCCCATTCATAATGCTGCACCTCAATGGTGCGGTTTTCTTCTGGGAAATGCACAAAGATTTCCTTTTCGGAAAGCGATTCGATGCGGCCTATTTTGCCATTGTAGAAATTCTTCTCGAACGAAATATCGTTTTTAATAAACATGACTTGCGCCCCAACCTTCAGTTCCAGCTGCATTTCGAGCGGAAAAAGATGTTGCGGGAAATCGCCCTGAACGATGGCTTCGTAGAACACTGATTTTCCTTCGAGCGATTTCAGCGCACCGGCATTGATGTCATCTGCTTTGGCATTGTGCGTGGTCAAGGTAATGGTGCCTTCGTGTTCGGAAGGATCAAAATCAGGTCGCACAAAACGATTTAGAATCTCCATATCTGCCGGAGTGACTTCGTTATTGCGCAAGTTATTGAGCACCTGAATGAAATCGCTGTCTTGTTGGCGGTAAATAGTCGACAACTCAATGTACAAAGGTGGTTGTTCGTGAATCACGCGCGCATGGAAGAAAAACAAGCCACCGTAATAGTTTCTTAATTCGCTCCACTCCTCATTTTTAACCACCGGTGGCAATTGCAACAAATCTCCGATAAACAATACCTGAACACCACCAAAAGGCGCATTGTTTTTGCGCACATTACGCAGGGTCCAATCCATGGCGTCGAGCAAATCGGCACGCAACATACTCACCTCATCAATGATGAGTAATTCCATGGAACGGAAGAGTTGCTGACGCGGTCCGCTGTGACGAAAATGGCGTTTGAGCGATTCTTTGGTTTCAAACTTTACCGCCGAATTGTACTGTGGAGGGTGGATAAATTCGGGGATAAAACCACCAAAAGGCAATTGAAAAAACGAGTGAATGGTCACACCACCCGCGTTGAGTGCGGCAATGCCCGTAGGCGCCACAATAACGGTTTGTTTGTGCGTTGAATCGACGATTTTGCGCAGCAAGGTTGTTTTACCAGTACCCGCCTTTCCGGTTAAAAAAACCGAGCGATTTGTTTGATTGATGAACCGTTCGGTAAACTCCGCCGGATTGCTTATAGCTTCTGATAATGTATTCATGATTTACTTGAAGTTAGGCAAAAAGTTGAGTTTGTGAAAGGGGCATGAAATAGATTTATTACTTTCATAAAAGAACATTCTCTGAAAAAACCGATTCGGTTTCAATAGTTTTATTGACAACAGTATCGTATTGATTAATTCAACGCAGAGGCGCAGAGGGCGCAAAGAAAAGTCGATTAATTCGTCAAAATAATCTTTGTTAAACAATGATTCGCCTTGCTTTAGCCGCTCATCATCCATCACAAAACCTTTTACCAAATAATCTCTCAAAATACCCGTTGCCCAAATACGAAAGCGTGTTGCGCTTTGAGAATTGACACGATAACCAACAGATATGATTGCGTCGAGGTTATAGAAGGCTGTCATATATTTTTTTCCATCAGCCGCAGTATGTGCAATTTTTGCACACACTGACTCTTCCAACAGTTCAGACTCTTTGAATATATTCTTTAAATGCTTCGTTATAACGGTTCTATCAACATCAAACAACTCCGCCATTGCCTTTTGAGTTGTCCAGACGGTTTCGTGTTGTTCATCAACAATGATCCGAATGGAATCCTTCCCATTGGGATTGGCATAAAAAAGAAAATTTTGCGTATTCTCTGAATTCATTTTGATTGATTGAAAGTTGCATTGATCATGAATTCCATCAGCCTTAATTTTAAGTCCGTTTTATATCATGATTTACTTGAAGATAAGCAAAAAGTTGAGTTTGTGAAAGAGAAAATGAAAAAAATGCATGTTGGCACGAAGGTAGGAATTCACGGTGGAGTTACATCATTTTTCAGTTTATTGAGATGATAAATTTCAACTCAATAAACTTAACAACTCAACAAACTACTGCATGATTTAGTGTAGCTTTGAAAAGAGATAATGTAATATGAAACGCTTCCCTCATATTTGGAAATTCAACTGGCGACTGATTGTATTGCATATCGTTGTGACATTTCTACTTGTTTTATCAACGGAGCAATTATCCAGGCTTTCAGCCATTAAACTAGTGAATTTAGTTGATGAATATGGTAATCATTCGGCTCAACATATAAACGATTTTACGGAGTATTCCCATCAAATAAGTCAGTTTTATATTTGGCGAGCCATTCTAATGCTGAGTTCATTTATTCTCGTCTTTATCCTGTCAATTATAATCTCTGTTCGCAACAAATTTTCTTTTCTCAATGCCTTGATCGTATTGATCATTTCATTTCTAGCTTTCCGTTATGGGATTTTCTTTAATCATTTCACGCGACTCGTATTCCTTTTTCCTGGTAGTTTGATTGCAGAATTGAGCCTTTTAATGAATTTTGTAGTCAATGGAACTTATCTTTTTGCGCTCAGCTTTATTCTGTTGTATAGCAGATTTATCAAGCGTCGTTGGATATTGAGGCAACCGGAAAAGATCGATCGGCAGTTGTTGGATGAAAATTGATCGGATCAGGGCAAAATCCTAAAAACTTATTCTTCCTCCAAAAAATCTTCCAATTCAAGTTTGCCATTGATCGCTTTCCGAGTTTCGGTTCTTGTTCTTTGTCCGGAGAATGTGACTTTAATACTATCAAGAACATACGAAGCGCCTGAATTTACAGAAGTTGAATAGTACTTGGTGAATCGCGCGTTTTCTCCTTTCCAAGCCCACCATTCCTCCTTACATTTTATACCATTCTTTTCGACATACAATTCAGCGGTCATTTTTGGTTTATTCGATTCAATATGTTCTTTGATCTGAGAATAAACAAATAACAATGTGGGAATAGCAATGATTACTGTCAATAAGATTCTGAAAATCCATTTTGGCTGTTTAAAATCCTTAACTGCTGGTAGCATACTATATGAACATATGATTACTGCCACAACCAAAAACGTATTCACATAAAATCCAAATCGTATATCAGGGTGAAAGGGACTTGCTCCCCACCAGCCAAATACATAGACATTTAACGCCATTGTAAGCAATAGTGCCAACAGTAATAATGGGTTCATAATATGAACGATTATTTTGTTGAACGTCAGAAAGCTCAATACCGCCAGCAAAAAGTACACTCCAAAGAAAAAAGTAAATATGCTTTGAAATCCATATATAGCAGTGCCATGATCCGGAAAACTATAGTCGGTATAGTAGAATGTATAAAATGGAAGAAAAATACTAATTATGAAAAGGATACTTCCAAGAAACAGCATCCATTTGATTGTTTTCAGAGCTTTCGCTCGTTTGGCTTTAACTGTGTTTTCCATTGTTTCAGTAGGTATTTTATCGAATAACAACATCCATTCCTTTAACCGGAAGTTTCATCCTATCGGGAATACCCCATTTCTCTTTGGGGTTTCGGTAATGAATATCGGAAGGTGAACCTACGTCGGTTAGTGGATTGAATTCTAGTTCTCTTTTTTTGTAAACTCCTGATTCTACGTTCTTGATAATTTTTCTCAACAGTAGATAAACATCGGTAAATGAACCGGCTTCTTCTTCAGAAGTAAACTCGGTATAAAATTCGGGTTGTGAACGCCAAAAAATCAATCTTGCTGTTGATTCATCACAGAATTCACTGTCAATAATCCACTCCAGCAATTCAACACCATCATCCCAATTATGCTGATCTGCCAAAAAGTGCAGCTCTTCCGATTTTTGAATCGCATTGAATAATTTCTTGGCGGGAAGTCTGTCATCAAAACTTAATTCATAGAAATTTTCTGTGAGAAAATCAGCTCTTTCTTTTGAGATTTCAAGACTTTTTTTTCTTCGAAAGAAATTCATAGAATTGCTTTTTAATTGAATTACTTACCGCTTTCTCGGATCAACATCCTTTAACTTCAGCAATTTTCCCGTGAACGTTTCCTGATTTAAAGCTTGAACAAAGTGCTCTTTGCTCGCCGGATATTTCGCCAGGAGATGTGACGGTCGTGTTGGACGTTTCTCAAAACCACCACCACAATTCGGGCACACATTCAACAAAACGGTTTCAACACATTCGGCACAAAACGTACACTCGAAGGTACAGATCATGGCTTCCTTGCTTTCGTTGGGAAGAAGCTTGCCGCATTGTTCGCAATTGGGTTTGAGTTGGAGCATTTGTTTGAATTTGAGCTGTTACAAAAGAACAAAAAATCGACTCAAGTTGGTTCTTTTAGAAGAGTACGTAGTGCTTGTTGCAAGCTCACCTCATCAAAACCAATAAGCGGTTTTGTTTGAACCCATCGCGTCTTTATTTCATCAGACAATTTGTTGATAGAAGAATCGTCATCGATGATTACAAAGTTGGTGTTTTTGCCGCCTTGCTCGAACCATTCATTTATTTCAGTTGCTCTATCCGGAAGCTGACTGAGTTCTGTTCTATCATTTAATTTGGCAACCGAGCTAAAATTCAAATCTCTCGCTTTCAAAATCTCCAGCCAGCGCTCTTCATTGAATGAAATACGATGAGTTGTTGTTAGAATTACTTTCGCATTTGTTTGGCGATAGAGTTCATTCAAATTCTTGACGGCCTTATCGTTAAATTTCATAAAACCATCTGACATCAGTTCCACAGGACGCCATGAAGGATTAGTAACCATCACACCGTCAATATCCAGCAAGATAATGTTTGAGTTCATTTAGCAGGTTTACATTTCTATTCTACAAACAGTGTTTTATTCATAGATTCAATCATTGATAAAAGTAACATATTGCACATTACCTCAAATCCCTTCATCCACCACCCGCCTCAAATAGCTACCACCTTCAACAATCCATGTTACCTCGTAGCGGTTTTCGCCCTCACCGTTGAGCAAATAGAGGTAATGATGGTTGGTTTTAGTTGAATGAAACAAACGCAGGTTGGGCGTGGCCAACGATTCGCGGTGCACGATTTTACCCACCGGATTGTAATCCCACATACACCAAGGAGGTTGATAAATTCCTGTAAATGCTTCGGGTGGAAAA
>JBILJP010000431.1:0-4078 GCA_044377135.1 Fluviicola sp. | reverse complement strand
CAAGGCAAGAGGATTCATGATAAACTTCATATTGTCCCCAGCTTAAAGAGACAAGTGATAAAGCTGTAAAGAGAGTGTATAATTTCTTCATGTTTTAAGGTTTTGAACAAATATAAACCAAAAATCCGCCTGATTTGCAGGTGTTTTGAGGTCTTTGTTTGGTAAGATTACAATTTTTTGGACAATTGCACAAGTAGCATTACTAGTAAAATGGTGAAAATTTTACCCGAAACACCTTCTAGTGTGTTTTCTGTTGAGTAAACGGTAAAAAAGCCCAACTGTTAGCTTTTCAATAATTATAGTCAAGCTTTGTTATTTTTAGGAATACAAGAGTTTGTTGAAACTCAAAAATACACAACTGAGTATTTCGGCTTATATTTGGATTTCGGCATGGAAGTTGAAAGCTTGCCGAAAAACCATAAGAACTATGAAAAAAATTGCTTTACTATTTATCGGACTTGCACTCACCACATTGTCTATTGCACAAGAAGAAGGAAGTGTAAAACAATTGCCGGCCGTGACGTTGAAGGACATGGAAGGAAAAACAGTGAAAACAAACGAATTGGGTTTTGACGGACCTGTTGTGATTTCGTTTTGGGCAACCTGGTGTGCGCCGTGCAAACGCGAATTGAATACGATTCATGAAACCTATTCAGATTGGCAAGAAGAAACGGGTGTGAACATTGTAGCCATTTCCATCGATGATCAAAAAACAATGGATCAGGTTCCTGTTTACGTGAATGGAAAAGGATGGGAATATCTTGTATTGATGGACCCGAACGGTGATTTCAAACGCGCTATGGGTGTAAACAACGTGCCTCATACATTCCTCGTGGATGCAGACGGTAACATCGTTTATTCGCACAACAGCTACGCACCTGGTGACGAAGAAAAACTCTATGAAGAGATCAAAAAACTAGCTAAAAAATAGACATCCACTGCATGAAAAATTGGATCATTGGTATCGCAGCATTGTCGGGGTCGCTTAACGCACTCGGACAAGCTTCTTTAGGGTCGATTACAGGTAATATGGAATCTACATTTCAATACTTGAGAGCTGACTCACTTATCGGCGCAACGCAACCTGTTGAAAAAGGGTTGCTCAATTCGTATATGAACGTTTTTTACACTAACGGGCATTTTAAAGCCGGAGCGCGTTTGGAATCGTATCTACCCAGAATTCAAGGGTACCCGAATCGTTTCGACGGAACGGGAATTGGGATGCGTTATGTAGGTTATTCCAATGATTATGTGGATGTGACGCTCGGAAATTTCTACGAGCAGTTCGGTTCGGGAATGATTTTCCGTGCGTACGAGGATCGCAACTTGGGTTACGACAATACTGTTGATGGAGCACGTTTGATTTTGCGACCTTTTAAAGGTATTCAATTGAAAGGAATTTACGGAACCCAACGCTATTCGTTTGAAAACGGAAAAGTGGTAGGAGCGGCCGGAATTACACGTGGGTTTGATGGTGAATTGCACTTGAATTCATTGCTTCCGCGCCTTGATTCTACCGGATTTGATGTTACATTCGGCGGATCATTCGTGAGTAAATACCAAAAAGACGACCGTGAAGATTTGGTGCTTCCTGAAAATGTTGGAAGCTACGGGGGTCGTTTCAATATTCGCTACAAAAAATTCGATCTGAAAGCCGAATACATTTACAAAGAAAACGATCCTTCAGCCGATAATAATTACATCTACAATCCGGGTCACGCGGCCTTGATCAACTTCGGTTACTCGCGCAAAGGATTCGGTTTTGCACTTTCTGCCAAATCGGTTGACAATATGAGTTACAGAGCAGATAGAGACAAAGGATTGCAGGATGTATTCATCAATTATTTGCCTGCATTGAATAAAACGCATTCCTACAACCTGGTAGCTACCTTGTATCCGTATGCAACCAGACCAGTGGGTGAAATTGCTTATCAGGCAGAAGTATTGTATACGATAGCGAAAGAAAAAACACGCAGAGGAAAATACGGTATTCCAATCAATGTGAACTTTTCAACGGCTTACATGCCAATGCAACACACTTCAGGAATCAATGCGGGCGACTCTACAGGTATTACTTACGTGGGACGACCGTTTGATATGAGTGATAGCTTGATGTGGCGCGATATCAATGCCAACATTTCCTATAAATTTAACAAATCGCTTTCATTGACCCTTTCTTATTTCAATATCACCTTGAACAACGATGTTTCCAAAGTAACGGAAAACGCCGTGGGGTTAATCAATGCCAATATCGGTGTTGCTGAGATAGGTTGGAAAATCAATAAGAAACACAACCTCCGCACCGAATTGCAAACATTATTTGTGGCGAAAGACAAAGGAAACTGGGCAACGGTTGTGTTGGAATACACCATTTCACCGGGATGGTTTTTTGGTGTAATTGACCAATACAACTACGGAAACAGTAATTCTGATTTGCGTTTGCACCACGTGTATGGTTCTATTGGTTGGATCAAAGATGCGACGCGTTTAACAATCAACTATGGTCGTCAGCGTGCCGGTTTGTTTTGTGTAGGTGGTGTGTGTCGTGTGGTTCCGGCTTCAAACGGTTTAACGTTGTCATTCACCCAAAGTTTTTAATTTAATAAGACAAGTAGTATGAAAAGAATTCTTGTTGCATCCGTAATTTTGATAGGCGTTGTGATCGCCGGATCGTGTGATAAAGTAACAAATCCGTATCCGAAAACCACTTCTACGACTTTAGACTGGTCGTTGTATCCGGGAGGTGATTCTACAGCTTATGTAAATGCTGGTTTGTGGCCGATTTTTACTGCCAATACCAATACCTTGCGCAATGTCATGATCGAAGATTTCACCGGTCATAAATGTGTGAATTGTCCGCTGGCTACAGCGAACATGGAACAATTAATTGCCACAAATCCTATCCGTATTTTCGGAGTTGCCATTCACTCCAGCGCCAATGGTTTGGGGGCATTTCAAGAAGTAGATGCGGAGTTTCCGGAAGAATTGTTTTGTGATGAAGGATTGACAATTGGTGCCTTTTTCGGAACAATTCCAGGGTCTGATTTTATTGGGAATCCGAGATTTTGTGTGAATCGGGTTATGGCTAATGGGCAATACACGACCAATGCGGGGTCACCAATATCGAATAAAACAACTGCCTGTTTGGCTTCTGCGCTAAAGGTAAATATCCAGGCGGCGTCGAATTATTTTGCAAGTACACGCGGTTTATTCCTTCATACAGAGGTTGATAAATTAGATCAATCATTGACGAGTGATTTAGGCTTAGTAGTATATGTAATTGAAGATTCATTGATAGCTCCGCAAATTGTTCAAACTACCAATGATCCTGATGGCTCTCCTGATAATCCAAATGTGGCTGATGGAATACATAATACGTATGTTCACCGTGAAATCATGCGCGGTTGTATTGACGGGAAAGCTTTCGGAAGAACACTTGGGTCTGCAGACTTGAATGCAAATGGCAAGTATTATGTCAACTACAGCTACAAAGTTCCTACAGAACTAGAGATTGATAATATGCACTTGGTGATTTACGTCTATGACAAAGTAACATTGGAAGTTTATCAGGTGATCAAACACGAGATTTAGTAACTTGAACTATTACCTTTTCTAAAGCGATCTTCACGGGTCGCTTTTTTTATTGTACCTACCGCGTATGTTAAAAATGGTGCCATTCATATTTTTTAACAAATCAGACAATACCACGAATCGAATTTTGTCGTTATATTGTGATAACTTTAATTTCCGCTCTTATGTTCGAACTAACGAAGAAGATTTTGGTGCGGGTCAGTTTTGATCCACAACTGTTTCAGAAGGAATTGGCGAAAGCGATTCGTTGGATGACTGATAGTGAAGAGGTGCAGCGATTGCGCGAATGGTGCATCAAAGAATTCGGGGCAGTTTACCCGGGTATCGTGCACAAAGCCTTTTCGAGTCAGGTAAAATAGAACGTATGTAAAAAAGATTTGACTAGCGGTTTCGGAAACGGAGCCGCTTTTTTGTTTTGTAAGATTTGGTACAGTGTTTTTACCACAAACACAAAGGGAAAAGACAAGTTTGACGTGCTAAAAGAGCA
>JBILJP010000088.1:0-14677 GCA_044377135.1 Fluviicola sp. | reverse complement strand
GTGCAAAAGACAACAATGAAAAGCAAGAGATGAAAAGGACAATTATATATTTCATAGGCTAAAGTTGTTCGGAAACCATTCCAAAACGGCGTTCACGTGATTGATAATCGATTACGGCTTTGTAGAGATCGGCTTCTTTGAAGTCGGGCCACAGTACTTCCGTGAAATGAAATTCGGTATAGGCAATTTGCCACAATAAGAAATTACTTACGCGGCATTCTCCGCTTGTGCGAATCAATAATTCAGGATCCGGAATACCGGCAGTTGTAAGGTGTTGTGCAATGAGTTCATCGCTTATGTCGTTGGGTTGCAATTGGCCATCGGCTATTTGCTGTCCTATTTGTTTTATGGCGTTGGTGATTTCCCACCGTGCACTGTAGTTCAATGCTAAAATAAGGTCAATTTCGGTGTTCGTTTCGGTTGCAGCAATAGCAGAGGCTAATTCTTCCTGACATTCGATCGGTAAACCAGCTCTGTCGCCAATGGTCAATAATCGAACACCGCTTCTGTTCAATTCATCTACTTCGTTGGCAATGGTATGAACTAATAAATTCATCAATCCGTCAATTTCCTCTTTTGGTCTGTTCCAGTTTTCGGTCGAGAAAGCATAAAGAGTAAGGTGCTTCACACCGATATTCTTTGCTGCCGTCAGTGTTTCTCGAACGGACTCTACGCCAATAGAATGACCATACAAGCGCATTTGACCTTGCTTTTTGGCCCAGCGTCCGTTTCCATCCATAATAATTGCTATATGGTTGGGAGTATTCTCTTTGTCTATTTGTGCTAATAGATTCATGTAACGTAATCGTAATAACGAAATTAATGAAAGAATCGTTTATGTTCCGGTAAAAATTAGTTCTATAACACTCCTTAACAAAAAAGAGGGATGTCAGCCACAGCTGAGACCCCTCTTTTTCAAAAGTTATAGTTCTTATTCGGCAAGTACGATTACCTTGTTGTTGAGCAACTCCATAACACCACCTTTGATTGTTACACGGATAGTAGAAGGGTTGTTGTCAACTTGAATCAGCTTGCTGGTTTTTTCATCAGCTTCAAAAGCGCTTTCAAGCTCTATTTTCACTGTTCCGGCAGCTAAACCGGAAATAATGGGAGCGTGATTATTTAACACCTGAAACGAACCGTCAAGACCCGGTAATTGCACAGATTGCGCTTCACCTACAAAGATTTTCGTTTCGGGAGTAATGATTTCTAAATGCATGATGCGTTCTTTAAATTAAGCTTCAGCCAACATTTTTTCACCTGCTGCAACTACATCCTCGATGCTACCTTTCAAGTTGAAAGCAGCTTCAGGATATTTGTCCATCTCACCGTCAAGGATCATGTTAAATCCTTTGATCGTTTCTTGAATATCTACCAATACCCCTGGGATACCTGTAAATTGCTCAGCTACGTGGAACGGTTGAGACAAGAAACGTTGTACACGACGAGCGCGGTGAACAACCATTTTATCGTCTTCAGACAACTCATCCATACCAAGGATGGCAATGATGTCTTGAAGTTCTTTATAACGTTGCAAGGTGATTTTAACACGCGAAGCAGTATTGTAGTGTGCTTCACCCAAAATTGTCGGTGTTAAGATACGAGATGTAGAATCCAATGGATCTACCGCAGGGTAAATACCCAACTCGGCAATCTTACGAGACAATACCGTTGTTGCATCCAAGTGAGCAAAAGTATTTGCCGGAGCCGGATCCGTTAAGTCATCCGCAGGTACGTAAACCGCTTGTACGGAAGTAATGGAACCATTTTTCGTTGAAGTAATACGCTCTTGCATTTGACCCATTTCTGTAGCCAATGTAGGTTGGTAACCTACCGCAGATGGCATACGACCCAACAAAGCCGATACCTCAGAACCTGCTTGTGTAAATCGGAAGATGTTATCAACGAAGAACAAGATGTCTTTTCCTTGTCCGTCACCTTCACCGTCACGGTAGTACTCTGCCATTGTCAAACCTGACAAAGCAACACGAGCACGTGCACCAGGAGGCTCATTCATTTGACCGAACACGAAAGTAGCTTTTGATTCTTTCATTTCGTTCAAATCAACTTTCGAAAGATCCCAACCGCCTTCTTCCATAGAGTGCATAAATGCATCTCCGTATTTAATAATACCTGATTCCAACATCTCACGAAGAAGGTCATTCCCTTCACGTGTACGCTCACCAACTCCTGCAAATACAGAAAGTCCACCGTGACCTTTGGCGATGTTGTTAATCAATTCCTGAATCAATACTGTTTTACCAACACCTGCACCACCGAACAAACCGATTTTACCTCCTTTTGCGTAAGGCTCGATCAAGTCGATTACTTTGATACCTGTGAAAAGTACTTCTGTTGCAGTTGATAACTGATCAAATTTCGGTGCTTCACGGTGAATTGGCATTCCGTCTGAATTGTCAACCACATTGATACCGTCGATTGCTTCACCAACTACATTGAACAAACGTCCCTTGATTTTTTCCCCGATAGGCATTTTGATTGCACTACCCGTTGAAGTAACCTCCATTCCACGACGGAATCCGTCTGTAGAGTCCATGGAAATCGCACGAATTGCATTCTCGCCAACGTGAGATTGTACCTCTAGAACAACTCTTGTTCCGTCTGCTTTGCGCACCTCTAATGCATCGTAGATGTTTGGAAGTGCCATTCCTTTGTCGAAGTTTACATCGACAACCGGTCCGATAACCTGTGAAATTTTACCTTGAATTTGGGACATTTTATGGTGTCTTTAAAGTGTATTCTCAATTTGGGCGCAAAGATAAGGCTTTATTTCTAAACGCCAATTTTTGGCGGAAATAAATTCAGTATGTTAACAAGTTATGTCAGCAATCACGGTATTTGTTCAAAAAAAGAACCCGGATATAGGGTACCCGGGTCTTTGTTTTTGGATGGTGGTTAGGAATGTTATTTAACTTCGAATTTTACCGGTAAATTGAAATAGCTGTTTACTGCTTTTCCTTTCACTCGTCCCGGTCTCCACAATGGCATGTTTTTCACTACACGTACCGCTTCTTTGTCACAATCTGTGCAATCCGGAACTCCGCGCATTACTTTTACGTCGGAGATATCTCCTTTTTTGCTCACAATAAATTGCAAGAAGCATTTTCCTCCGATTCCCAATTCGGCTTCCATTTGCGGGTAACGGATGTTGGAACCTAAGTAGTTCATCATTGCCGGATGTCCGCCAGGAAACTCAGCCGGTTCGTCAGGAATTTCAAAAACAGGATCAACTGGTGCCGGTGGTTCAACTGTACCACCGCCACCGCCATTTCCCGGAGGATTTGGAGGCAATGAACCGCCAAATGGATCGCCGCCCGGATTTGGTTCAGGACCTACTGGTAATCCTGGTTCAGGAGGGGTAATTGGGTTAATAACTTCATCGTCTACAACAATTGGTGTTGGAAATGCAGTTGTTTCAGCTAGTGCTACCGGAGCCGGATCCGTTTTTGGCTCGTCAATCACATCTTCTGTTTTGTCTTTTTTGAAATCCATTTCAATCTCAATGATTTGTGAGTGAGGAATTATCGCTTTTTCTTCAATCTCACCGCCACGTGTGGCTGCAAATAGAACTCCGAATCCGGTTGCCATTCCGCCTACGATAAGCATAAGACGTTTGTCATAATCACGGCGGATCACAAATGCTCCGTAATCGCGGTTACGTTTTTCAAAAACAGTGTCGTTTCGCTCATTGGACGTTACTTGTTGCCAATTTCTAGAGCTGAAGTAGTCGTAGAGCGAGACTAAAGCTATTGCTGCTACGATGATGAATACTACAATCATAACTGATGGGTTTTTAGTTAATTATTACTCGTGTTGTAGGTTTTTCTTTTTTTTGGCGCCAAAGTCAAACCGCTTAATCTAACTTAACTAAAATGAGTAATCATGATCTAAAAAAGACCTCTTCTGTAGGAATGTTTGAGTGAAATGTAGCGCTAGGATTGTTAGTGAATGAAATGGAATTCGAATTCTGCAGATTCCTTGTAAATAAAGCGATTACAAACAAAAACAGCCCGCAATTGAGCGGGCTGTTTGATAGTTTTAACTGTTGTTTTCGTTTATTTTCCGGCAGGACTTGCAAAGAATGCTTTTGCTTGTGCATCTGTTGGTTCAAGTGTCTGTACTGTCTTCCAGAAAATCTTCGCTTTTGCGTAATCTTTTCCTTCTTTAGAGTTCACATAATAATCTCCGAGGTATTTTGAAGCTTCAATTTGATTCGCTTTCTGGTTGGCAGCTACTTTTTCTTCTTCTGTCAATGACTCCAGGAATTTCTCGTAGTAAGGTTTTGCCAGGTATTTTGTTGGAGCAACATCTAATTTCAGATTGGAACGTCCTCTCCAAAAATACGCCATTGCAAAATCAGGTGCTTTTTCACTTACTGCTTTGAAGCAAGAATCAGCCATTTTGTAATCTTTAGGACCGAAATAATACGCACGACCTAATTCATAAAATTCGGTTGCATTCAGGTTTTCAGCGTTTCCGTTCCATTTGATTTGGTAGTTGGCAATAGCCGGATCGTATTTTTTCGCTTTCAAATACATTTTAGCTACATCACCTGCCAATTCACCACGTTTTGCAGAATCAAGTAACATGGCTTTCTCCAATTCAATAATCGCAAGTGAATCTTTCGCCATTTTACTTAAGTGCAATCCGCGGTATTTGTAATCCAATCCAATGACTTTATCGCTAGGTGCAAGTTGGAAGAACTTGTCACTTTGCTCTAATCCTTTTTGGTTCAATTCTACTTTAGATTCCGGATTACATTCATACAAGGAATAGGTTAACATACGTCTCGTATACAAATTAACGAATCCGTTTGCCTGAATAGTTTCCAATTCTGTAATTGCTTCACAGTATTTTTTACCGGAGAATAGGGCAGTGGCAAAACGGTAACGTGCTTCGTCGCTGTTGTTCAATTCCAGGTATTTTTTCCAGTTTTCAATTGCTCTGCTGTGTTGATCAAACAACATGTTCAACTCCGCATTTTCACGGTAAGCCGGTGCGTAAGTCGGATCGAGTGTTTGAGCGTCTTTGTATAAACCGTTGGCTTCTTCATACGCACGCCCACGTTGGTACAATTTGGCTTTGCGCACAATTCCTTTACAGTTTTTAGGATCAATGTCGAGCGCTTTGTTGTATTGAGCAATTGCCGGACTACCGTTACTTGGTGTTTTTTCCAATAACGCATCACCCAAAATTAAATAACCTTCAATATTTTTTGGGTCCAACTTGATCGCGTCATTCAGTAATTTGATTGCCGCATCCAGGTTTTTAATCGGTGCGTAAGTATATGTTGCACCTACCTGACGCATCACTTCAGCATTTTTGTGTTTAGTGGTTGCACAGGCTGATATAAATTGTTTGCGGGCAGCTGCCGTATCACCTTTGTACCACAAAATGTTTCCACTTCCTACCAAACTCAACGGACCAGCAGCGTCGGCTTTAACGCCTTGTTGCCAAGCTCCTAGAGCCGAGTCTAATTCTCCTTGTTTTCTGAAGTTTTCACCCAAATAAAAATAATAATCACCTTTTGCAGGTTCTTTAGCAATGAGTGCTCTATATTCTTTCTTCGCTAATTCATAGCGTTCGTTATCCGTTTTCTTAAGAGCTTCTTCCAAAGTTTGTCCGTAAGCAAGTGTGCCTAAGGCGAAAGAAACAGCTACTAGCATGTAATTTTTCATACTGTGTTTATTGATCGTTGTTTTAGTTGTCATTGCTTTAGCAATTCTCTTGCCAAATTACTCTAATGCTAGTAAAAAGGCGCTTTGTTAACGTTTATTTAATTCATTCACTCACAAAAACAGGTGGTTGAAGACGTTGGGCGTATTTATTCCGTAGTCATTTCAATAACGCGCACAGGGGCAGAGGCTGTAACCAATGCTGACTTGTGTATGATCAACTGACCTTTTTCTTGTTGCATGAAATTCACAAATCCGGTATGCAAACCTGATCTGCTACCGATATTAATCATCCATACTTCACGCGTAAGCGGATACTCTTTGGTATAGATATACGCTTGATAAGGCTGGAAAGCTTCTCCTCCTTCTGTTTTAGAAACGCCCATCACGCGAATTCCTTTCAAGAAATCCAATACCGTTTTATCATCGTGGTCGCTGATCCAATTCACTCCGATAATTCCTATGGAATTCGGATTGTTTTTCACATGATTGATCACTTCTTCGTTGGATTTAACGGCAAAGATGTTTTTAGGCAACGGTGCGTCTCCTGCAAGTTTGTGCATGTAATTAAAATTGGCAGAATTAGCGTTGTCAAACACCACATTGATGCGTTTTCCGGAACCTGACCACAAGGTGTCTTTTCCGGTTAGAATACGCTTAAGCTTATCAATCGAAAGTGTGCTGTCCATATTATCCGGATGAATAATCAATGCAATGGCATCAAAAGCGATGATGTTGCTGCGCACTTCAATTTGAGCTTTTTTGAGATTTGCTTTTTCTTTGGCAGTAAAATCGCGGGTAATGCAAATGGTTTTTACTTTTTTCTCAAAAAACGCATTGATGATTTCGCCTTCTGTTTTGTAAACAGGCTGAATATCCGCGCTGGGGTAAAGCCCCTCAAAGGTGTAAATACTTGTTTCGAACAACGGTTTGTACGATTCTTCGAAATAAATTTCAGCTTTTCCGCGGGTATGCGTATCTGCCATACCGCCATTAGGGCCGCCTCCGCAAGAGAACAGCAGTACTCCAACAGATCCAAGGATTAAAATTTTGCTGAATACATTCATGTTATTCTGGGTTTTCGTTTCGTTGTTCTTTGAAAGTCTTGTACATGCGGTAACCGCGAAATGCGCCATAACCAAGCATGATGAACACAAAAATAGTGCGTGGTGTGCCATCCAGACTTTCTCTCTTAAGGTCGGTAAAGGTCATGAAATAGGCAAACACCAAACACATGACAATAATAAAAAGCGTAAGAACGGTATTGAAATAATGCATGGTAGAATTGGGGTCTAAAAAAATCCCCGAAACCGGTATGAGCGGACATCGGGGAATCTGTTTTATTTGAGTCGTATTTTTACTGCAACTTGAACGAAACAGGAAGGTTGAACGTACTATGTACTGCTTTCCCTCCGTTTTTCCCTGGTGTCCAATCCGGCATGTTTTTTACAACACGAACGGCTTCTTTGTCACACTCTGGGCAATCCGGAACGCCACGTTTTACTTCAACGTTAGAGATGTTTCCGGAAGCACTCACGATAAACTGCAAGTAGCATTTCCCTTCGATTCCAAGCTCAACTGCTGTTTGCGGGTACTTGATGTTGTCAGCAAGGTATTGCTTCAAGTTTCCTTTAAACGCAGCAGGTTCATCTACATACGTATAAACAGTTGGTTTTTCCGGTTCAACGATTTTTTCCGGTTCCTTCTTTTTCTCAGCGATTTCGAAGTTCTCGTTGTCTGTTTCGTTGGTTTCCGTACTTACTTTCGTATCAGATTCATCTTGAATGAAGACCTCTGTTTCAACTACGTCATCCGTAACAACCGGTGGCAAGAACTGAATTGTTTTCTCCATTGGTGGAATTTCTTCCTCAACAGGTGGATCCAATTCTTCTTTGATATCCGGAGCATCCATTGAGAACTGCGTCAAATCCAACTTTGGTTCTTCAATCACTTCTGCAGGCAATGCCTTGATGATTCTGTAGATACCGTAGGCAGATCCGATTCCGAAGATCATTACTCCCAATATCAACATCAATCTGACATCGTATCCCTTACGAATTTGGTAAGCACCGTATTCGCGGTTTCTGTGTTCGAAAACCAACTCGTTTCGCTCACTGGAGGTTACTTGTTGCCAGTTTCTTGCACTGAAGTACTCGTACAATGAAACGCCGGCAATCAAGACCATCACACTAATGATTACTAACATACTACTTCTCTATTTCTGCGTTTAACAATTTTTCCTCGCTAGCCATCATATCCACCGGTGCAATTACACCAATATCGTTGATTTTTAGTTCGTCAATCAAGTCGATGAAATTCTTGCAAGACGCTTTCACATCTGTTTTCACAAGTACCTTCAACGATGCATTGTTTTTCTTAGCTTCAATCAACAAACGTGTATACGTAGAATCAGCGATTTCCTTGTTTTGCAGCTTAGCCTCCAACTTCGCTTTTTCTTTCAAAACGAAACTGTTTTTGTCGGCCAAGAGTTTACGTACACCTTGCGCTCCGAATGTTGTTTCAGAAAGTTTGGTTGCAGGTTTGCCGTCACCAGGTGTAGCTCTGAACTGACCTTCGTAATAGAAAATCTTGTCTTCCGTTAGCAAAAACGTAATCGCATTGTTGATTTCTTGTGGAGGTGCTGGTTTGTCAACTTCCGGTTTTGCCGGGTATACCAAACTCATCACCTTCGGCTTGCTGAACGTTGAAGTCATTACGAAGAATGTCAACAACAAGAACGCCAAGTCCACCATCGGTGTCATGTCGACTCTGGTTGAGCCTTTCTTAGGGCGTTTTTTACCGCCTTTCTTGTGGCCTCCGCCACCACTTTCAATTATCTCAGCCATATCATTCTTGCTTTTTATATGGATTCTCTTCCAACGAAGTCACAAAATGCAAGTTGTTGATGTTCAAATCACGGAATGTTTCAATAACGCGTTTAGCCTTCGCATACTGTGCTTTTCCATCAACTTTCAAAACGAAAATAGGCTTGTAGTCATTGACTTCCAACTTGTCTTTCGTTTTACTTGATTCGTCTTCGTATTCTTTCTTACCTGTATTCAATGCAGCTTGATGCGCAACATTGATCCACTCGCGTAATTGATTGTTCGTCGAATCAGCCGGAATGGTCCATTTCAACTGTTGTCTTTCTATACTTGAATGATCCAAATAGGCCGGAAGTTGTGCAATATCACAACCGAAGCTGCTGATTTTTACAAACTCTTCCACTTGCTCTTTGCTCAATTTCAAGCCACGTTTCTCAATCATGGTTGCGATAATCTGCTTTTTCGTCTCTTCACCTGTTGCACCGAAGAAGATGCGTCCATCCGGATCTACAGTAACCATAATCATGTGCTTTTGAGGCACTTCTTTGTCACTGATACTGGATGGCGTAGAAACCTGAACAGGGTCATCCGATTTAAAGTTCGCCGCAAGCATAAAGAAGGTAACCAACAAGAAAGCCAAGTCTACCATCGGCGTCATGTCGATAGAAGGAGCACTTTTGGGCATGTTTAATTTTGCCATTCTTTTTCTTTTAATTGTTACTTCTTAACCGTCATTCATTCAATTGCTTTTCAGCAACGAATTATTTCTCGGTAGCGGTGAAATTTTGCACGATTGTGAAGCTAGCCTCATCCATGCTGTAAGTCATTTGGTCGATTTTTGTAGAGAACATGTTGTACAATACAATCGCCAATGTAGAAGCCAAGATACCTAAGAATGTGTTGATCAAGGCCTCAGAGATACCTGTTGCAAGCATTGCTGTATCCGGTGTACCTTTACTCATCGCCGAGAATGATTTGATCATCCCCAATACCGTACCGATCAAACCGATCAATACACCGATAGATGAACACGTAGAAAGAACAACCAGGTTTTTAGACAACATAGGCAATTCCAATGCAGTAGCTTCTTCCAATTCTTTTTTGATAGACTCTACTTTTTGTTCTTTATCCAATTCTGAATTTGATTGCATGTGGCTGTATTTCTCCAAACCTGCACGAACTACATTGGCTACTGAACCACGTTGTTTGTCGCACTCTGCAATAGCACCTTGAACATCTCTTTCGTCCAATAATGATTTGATTTTAAGTACAAAGTTGTTGATGTTTCCACGACCTTTTGTTTTTGCCATTGTGATGAAACGCTCAACTGAAAAGATGATTACGATTAAGTTAACCGCAACTAGGAAAGGTACAATGATTCCACCTTTGTAGATAATTCCTAGATAATCGCCATCTAATGGCTCTAAAGTATTGTCACCGTTTACGAAGTGTGAAGGGTCTCCGAAAATGAAGAGATAAACACAAATACCGATAATTAATGCGATAACGATTGCAATAGAGGCAACTAGTGATGAAAAACCTCCGGATGTCTTTTTATTACTCATAATTTAGTCTTTATTGAAACTTTACATGTTTAGAGCTCAAACATAGTAAAAAGGATTTAATTATTGAAAAAATGATTCTTTTAATGTAGTTCCTTTTTAGCCAAGTACACCAATTCGCGATTTAACTATCCGAAATCCCGAGCGAATGAGGGTTGACTCCTACTTTTTGCTGTGTTTTTATGTTTGCATTGCCTTTATGTTACGTAAATATTAAGCGCCTTGAATTCAACTACCCGTACAACCCTATTATTAGTAAGTTCAATCAATTGCGCGGAAATTTGAAATGAATCAACTATATATTTCGCATTTGTTGAAATGGCCATGATCGTGCTCGATGAATTAGATGATGAATGGGGGTTTGTAAATCGACTTTTGAAACTATCTTTGGTAGCGTGAATAATGAGACTATTTAAGAGACGATGATAGAAGTAAAGAATTATGTCTGCGGACAGTGGGTTGCAGGCGAGGGAACGGAAACAACCATTTATAACGCTATTACCGGAGATCAGATCGGTGCCGTTTCAAGTGCCGGAATTGATTTTGAAGCAGTGTTGAATTACGGACGCAAAATCGGTGGTTCGACCTTGCGTAAGATGACGTTTCAGGAACGTGGACAGATGCTGAAAGCACTCGCGCTTTTCCTCATGGAACAAAAACAGAAGTATTATGAAGTGAGTGCCTGGACCGGAGCTACCAAAGTCGATTCATGGATTGATATTGAAGGCGGGATCGGGAACTTGTTTGCCAATGCTTCGTTGAGACGTCAGTTTCCCGATTTACCGTATTATGTGGACGGAACAGCTGCTCCGTTGTCGAAAGGCGGTTCGTTTATCGGACATCACATCATGGTGCCTAAACAAGGTGTTGCCATTCATATCAATGCCTTTAACTTTCCTATTTGGGGAATGCTGGAGAAAATTGCAGTGAACCTGATGGCGGGCGTTCCTGCCGTAGTGAAGCCTTCTGAAGCAACGAGTTTCCTTACCGAAGTGATGGTGAAAGATATCATCGATTCGAAGATCTTACCGGAAGGTGCCTTGCAATTGGTAAGTGGTTTCGGTCGTGGAATCATAGATCACGTGACCTCGCAAGATGTAGTGACTTTTACAGGAAGTGCCTTTACCGGAAGAAAACTGAAAGCGCATCCGCGACTGATTGAGGAATCGGTGCCGTTTAACCTGGAGGCAGATTCGTTGAATGCAATGGTGCTTGGAATGAAAGCGGCTCCGGGAACGGAAGAGTTTGATCTCTTTGTGAAAGAGGTGACCAAAGAAATTACAGTAAAAGCCGGTCAAAAATGTACGGCTGTGCGTAGAATCATGGTGCCTGAGAATTACCTGGAAGAAGTACAAAAAGCTGTTTCAGCACGTTTGGCGTCTACTAAAATCGGAGATCCTTCCGTAGAAGGTGTGCGTATGGGCTCGCTCGTATCGCGTTTGCAGGTCGATCGTGTTCGTGCTTCGGTAGAACAATTGGCTTTATCGCAACAAATGGTTTTCGGTAACCTGGATGCGTTTGATGTAGTGGGAGCAGATAAAGACAAAGGGGCGTTTTTCTCACCGATTTTATTCCGCAACGACGAGCCGTTTGACAAACAAGATGTTCATACCATCGAGGCTTTTGGTCCGGTTTCAACCATTATGCCTTACAAAACCTTGGATGATGCCATTGAATTGACCAAAATGGGGAAAGGTTCGTTGGTTACTTCCATTATTACCGCCGACGATAAAGAAGCCCGTGAGTTTGTGGTGGAAGCCGCTTGCATGAACGGTCGAATCATGGTATTGAATAAAGATTGCGCCAAAGAAAGTACAGGTCACGGTTCGCCAATGCCTCTATTAACACACGGTGGTCCGGGCAGAGCCGGAGGCGGTGAAGAAATGGGTGGAAAACGAGGGGTATTGCATTACTTGCAGCGTACCGCTATTCAAGGTCATCCAACTACCATTACCGAAATTACGCAGCAATACCAACAAGGTGCAGCCGGAAAGATTGATTCGATTCATCCGTTCAAGAAGCATTTTGAAGAATTGAATGTGGGAGATCAGTTGATTACTGAAAGTAGATTGATTACAGCAGAAGATATAGATGCGTTTGCCGCGTTGAGTGGAGATAATTTTTATGCACACAAACGCGAGACAAATTTTGAGGGTACCATGTTTGATGAGCAGGTAGCGCATGGGTACTTTATCATGAGCATTTCAGCAGGATTGTTTGTGGATAGTTACGTGATTAATCCGGTATTGTTGAATTACGGTATCGATGAATTGCGCTTTACCAAACCTGTTTATGCAGGGGCGAAAATCCATATTCGTTTCACCTGCAAAGAGAAAATAAGTTCTGATGTTACACCAAACGAAGACGATCCGAAAACATTGATCCAACGCGGAGTGGTGAAATGGTTGGTGGAAATGTTAGACGATACCGATGAGCCATTGGTGGGTATTGCTACTATCCTGACGATGGTAAAGAAATTGGATCAAAACTAGATCTTCTGTGGGGTCGCGATGAATCGGGTTATATGTATTATCCGCACCCAAATCAGAAAATCAGCAATTTTAGTATCACACAAGTTGCACAAGTGCAACTCTTTGCGCACTTTGCGTCTCTGCGGTGAAATAATACCAACGCAGAGGCGCGGAGGACGCAAAGATTATTCTGCTTTGCAGAATGATAAACAATAGAAAAATAACCCCCGCTGTGATTCAACTATGAAGTATTGTTAATGGGTGTGGATTGTGATTATATACCGATGAATCACGCCCCCACAGAAGATCTAACAAAACAACAAAGCTTTTCTAACATGCCGAAATCGATCTTTTTACTCCTGTTTTTTGTGCTTCCGTTTGTTGGAATGGCTCAGAGTGCGCGGAGAACCAATAAAAGATTGCAGCGTGACTACATAGTTGTCGTACTTGAATTTGAATTGAGTTTACTAGAAAGTGATTCTATTGAAAGGATTTATCATAAAAAAGGAATCACATTTCAAAATGAGCTAATGAGATTGCACAGTAAGCAAGATGCTCTCAATTTAAAAAAGCAAAGGCTTTTAGAAGGCTTCTCAGTCAATGAAAATGATGATAAATTGGCTGAATTACTATTCAACGAAGCGTCTATTCAAGAAGTCACTATTCCTGATGTAAGAAGTGTCACCGATTCAATCTTAAAAAGGATTGAAGACTTGAATAATGAATCAAAAAGTTGGCCATTGGATACAGCAAGTTATATTGCGAATGATGAGTTTGATCAATTATCATTGAAGGAGAAGAACAAGGCCCTTGTAAAGGAAATTGAATTCATCAAGGGAAAGATTGAATCAATTAATTCGAGCTGTCAATCGAAAAAATCTGTGCTTATTCAAGAGAATGAAATGATGGATATCATGGGTGCTTTTGATAACGAAATGAGTGCCTGCCAACAAAAATTAGATTTTTATGCGATGGCTAATCTAGGTAAAATAGAAGCCGAAATTGATACACTTGTTGAATCAAGTGATTTCAGTAATCAACAACCAATTGATCAGCCGGTAGTATATTCTTATGCTGATCAACACGCCGAATTTCCGGGAGGAATAGAAGCTTTAAAGGCATATGTCGATGCCAACTTGAATATTCCAAAAATTGCAATTCAAAATGGAATACAAGGAAAATGCTACTTACAGTTTATAGTTAGCGCTAAGGGAAATATCTCTAATGTAAAAGTGATAAGGGGTATTCCTAATTGTCCTGAATGCGACCAAGAAGCAATTCGTGTAGTGAAAGCCATGCCTATTTGGGTTCCCGGAAAAATAAATGGAAAACCTGTGAATTCATGGTTTTATTTACCGGTTTCGTTTAAACTGCCTTAGTCCGGTTCTACCGCAAACAAAACTCCAATACCGTATTAATAAAAACCTCAGGCGCTTCGGCATGAACCCAGTGACCGGCGTTGGGAACTGTGATCACATCCGAATCGGGGAATTGATCTTCCAGGTCTGGAATGTCTTCGTCGAGAATGTAATTGGAAAGCGCCCCGCGAATAAATAAGGTTTGAATCATCACTTCATCATCCGGAATAGCTGCCAGGATCGCTTCCATTTCGCGTTCCAAAACCGGAATGTTCATGCGCCAGGCTAGCTGTGTTTTGTCTTTCCAATACAGGTTTTTCATCAGAAACTGGCGCGTTCCATCAACCGGAACAAACGGCAATAAAATGGCTTCTACTTCGCTTCTGCTTTTAACGATGTTTAGATCGATTTTGCTCAGTCCTTCCAGAATGTCAGTGTGGTGTGGTGGGTATGCTTTCACTCCCATGTCAACCACAATAAGTTTTTCCAGCAATTCGGGATGCATTTGCGCATAACGCATAGCTGTTTTTCCACCCATTGAGTGACCCAGGAGAATGATTTTTTGTAAACCCAATTCGGTAATGAGTTCGTGCAAATCTTCCGCCAACAGATCATACGAGAATGCTTCACTCCAATCGGAATGTCCGTGATTGCGCTGATCAATCAAAACAACCTGATAGTATTCAGCTAGTTTTTTAGCGTGAGTTTGCCAATTGTCTGAATGACCGAATAAACCGTGAAGAATCAATAAGGGTTGTCCCTCTC
>JBILJP010000430.1:0-4086 GCA_044377135.1 Fluviicola sp. | reverse complement strand
GAGCAACGCGCTCAAATTCTTCATTGGATCCGATAATGGCGAAGTTGCCATTTTTCTTTCCGTTGATGATGAATCGTTTACCGATTGCGACATGCAAAAACAAGCGGGAAAGCCAATAATAGGCAATCACCCAGGCTGCACCCAATAAGATATAAAGTCTCGAAAATTGCCAATCTTTTGGGAAAAGCGCATAGAACATTAGGATGATTCCTGTTCCGACCACGGTTCCCAAGACCATCTTTTTCAAACGAACGGGTTGGTCGTAACTGCCCACCATAAGGTTGGTAAACATCCACACAAGTGTGTAGCCGTAGATCAAGGCCGACGTAATTTCCCTGGGAAACTCAATGTTTGCCTGATGCCAATAATTGGTTAGTGCAAAGAGTCCGATGAGGATATAGAGCGCATCTGCCAACGGGAGCATCGATTTTTTAATGAACCGGCTGGCAATGGCCAAACTAGCGCGAAAATAGATAGCTGAGTTGATCAGGAACGAAAACAGCTTGGCGTTTTTCTGCGAGAAATGCTTGCGGGCAAAAATCACCATTGCGCGGTAAAACACAAATACGTAGTTGACGCTGCTTTTCTTAGTGCTTTCGCCTTTGTAATGTATAATGCGTGTTTCGGGGAAGTAGACGTTTTTGTAGCCACCTTTGATAATGCGGTACGAAAGGTCGATGTCTTCGCCGTACATGAAAAAATCTTCGTCGAGCAAACCAACTTTGTCTAACGCTTCTTTGCGCATAAGCATGAAGGCTCCGCTGAGAATTTCAATTTCGTTGGTTTCAAATTCGCTTAGGTTCCCCAAATGGTAACGACCAAAACGTTTGGAACGCGGGAAAATGCGTGAGATACCGAAGATCTTGTAAAAAGCCACCGCCGGAGTAGGCAAACCGCGTTTCGATTCGGGCAGGAATTTTCCTTTACCATCCACCATACGCACGCCCAAGCCACCAACGTCAGGATGTTCATCCATGTAATCGACCACTTTTTTCAAGGTGTCTTCTTCTACAACCGTATCCGGATTCAGCAATAACTGGTACTTACACTGCGAAAGCAACATGGCCTGGTTGTTGGCTTTCGAAAATCCTTTGTTGTCTTTATTGGCAATGAGTTTGACCCACGGAAATTTTTCGGCCACCATTTCTACCGAACCGTCAACGGAATTATTATCCACCACCCATACCTCGGCGGGCTCTTGTTCCATAGCACGAGCCACAGAGTTTAAGCACTGTTCCAGAAAGAATGTCACATTGTAGTTAACAATAATGACTGCTATTTTTGGGTGTTGATCGTTCACGTTTTAGCGCACTGCAATGCAAGAAATTTCAATAGGCACATCCATCGGAAGTCGACTTACCTGAACGGTTTCGCGAGCAGGAGGCGTTTCTTTGAAGTACGAGCCATAAACGGCATTCATGGCAGAAAATTGCCCAAGGTCCGTTACGAAGATACTGCACTTTACAATATTTTCTAAAGTCATGCCTTCTTCGGCTAATAATGATTCGATATTTTTCAGGATGCGGTGTGTGGCTTCCTCAATCGTGGCAATCTCCAACTCGCCTGTATGCGGATTCAACGGAATTTGTCCGCTCACGTACATGGTGTCGTTTGACAATATTGCCTGACTATAAGGTCCAATTGGTGCAGGAGCTCCCGAAATCATTACCGCTTTTTTCATGCCTTGTCTTTTTTGCAAGTTTAGTAATTTTGAACCAAAAAGCAGTGCGTATACTTTTGCTCGACAATATCGACTCATTTACTTACAACATCTACCATTATTTGGAGGCGTTGGGAGCAGAAGTTACGGTCATCGATCACACGATGATTGAGACTGAAGTACTGCAATCGTTTGATGGCTTGGTCATTTCTCCTGGACCTGGACTTCCGAAAGAAGCCGGTAAACTGATGGAAATACTCCACAAAGCAGTTACGTTAAAGTTACCGACACTGGGCGTTTGTCTGGGAATGCAGGCCATTGCCGAGTATTTCGGCGGAACCATTTTTAACCAGCAGGAAGTAAAACACGGTCAGCAGGCAACAATCACGCATGCCAACGAATCAAAACTCTTTAAAGGAATTCCGGCACAATTCCACGTAGGTTTGTACCACAGCTGGGCGGTAGAGGAGGCCTTGCCTTCGGTTTTGGTTGCTACTGCTTTTTCCGAAGATGGCATTATGATGGCGTTAGAACATGGATCATTGCCAGTTTATGGCGTTCAATTTCACCCGGAGAGTATTTTGAGTGAATACGGGAAGGAACTGTTTGGGAATTTTCTGGAGCTGGTTTAGTTTTTTTTCAACACAAAGACACAAAGAAAAAGGACAAGCTTGACGTGTTAAGAGATCACAAAGGAAATTCCGGTCAAAAGCAAATGTGTTTGTTGAAAAGTTGGGGCTAAATTTTACTACAAAAAAAGAATAAAGCTTTTTAAGACCACGAAGGTGGTCAACCTATATCGCCTTTGTGATCTTAACAAGTCTATCCTTCAAAAAAGCTTTGCTCCTTCGCTGAAGCTTGTGCCATCGCTAAAGCTATTGGCGGCACGCGATCGGCGAAAGCTTTGTGCCTTTGTGGTGAAAGAGAAAATAAGTGTCCTCCAAAATACCTTGTTCGGGGTATTGAAGGAAGAACCTAAAAAAGCGAAGTTTGCTATTTAGAAACATTCTAAGCAGTATGCGTCTGTTGATTTCAAGTAAAAACACCCTTATACCGAACGGTTTGAAGCATACCTTATTGACTTCCAGACATTCCGTAACCACTCATTTTTACCATTCACTTGAACAACTGATTTCAAAAGCAATTCTGGAGCGAAGCGAAGCTGTATTATTGGATAAAACCGCCGATTCTACGTTTACATTTTCTGAAATCAAATTGCTACGTCAGCGTTTGCCGCATCTGAAAATCATCATGCTTTCTACGATAGACCACCTGGAGTTTATGAATCAATGCTATACGGAAGGGATTGAAGCCTATCTTACCTATGATTGCAGTGAAGAGGAAATCGAAGAAGCATTGAATGCGGTTGGGGAACAGCGCCAGTTTTTTTGCCAGCGAATTTTAACGGAACTGACATCGTTGATGCTGACTAATCGCGAACCGGAAGCCAAACACATGTTAACCGATCGTGAAAAGGAAATTGCACGATTGATTGCCGACGGAAATACCAATAAACAAATCGGAGAATTGCTGTTTATCAGCCCGCATACCGTGCATTCGCATCGCAAAAGTCTGATGAAAAAGCTGGGAGTTTCTTCTGCGAGAGAAATTGCCATTTACATCCTTTCCAACTAAGATCATTTCCTCTATCACCTCCAGAGGGTAGTCGAAATTCACTTTTAGCGGGTATTGTAACGCCGGGTAGACGCCTCTACTTTTGTCTCAGTCTATTTAGAATAATTATAAATAACATGAACAAAAAGATAATTTTAGTGTTGGTAGCATGTGCTACTTATGGTTTGGGAAAGGCGCAAATCATTTATGATACGGTAACTACCAATCCAACATATGCCAATAATGTGTGGTATAGCTTAGAAAACGACGATCAGGGATCATTCGCCGCAAATGCATGGGACTTGTCGTTGTCAACCGCAATGACAGCCAGTAATGAGCTAACAACGGCTGTTTGGTTCAATCATAAAATTGGGAAGGTGTATGAAATTCCGGGGTCTGATCCGTTGGATTTCACGAATGCAGATACAACCGGATTAAGTACCTGGACACCTCTTTACAACAGTGATGTTACCTGGTCGAAAGGAGCATTTAACAGTACCACCAATTTAGGTCAGTTTGATTACGGCTGGGGCGATTACAATATGACAACACACGGAATAGATGCCAATCGTGTTTTTGTGATTACGTATACAAACGGTGATTTCAAAAAACTTACAATCAGTTCTACCAATACGGCGAATACGTACACCTTGGTATTTGATAACCTGAATAACACGGATTTAACTACCGAGCAAATAGATGTAACTCCGTATACAAGTAAGAACTTTGTAGGGTATAATCTTACAACCAAAGCAATTGTAGATCGTGAACCGGCTGCAGCTGATTGGGATTTGTATTTTCATCAGTATCCG
>JBILJP010000087.1:0-14756 GCA_044377135.1 Fluviicola sp. | reverse complement strand
CAAATGCGTTCCATTCGATGTATTGCCGTATAATTGGATGTTCAATCAGGTTGCTCAATTTACAGTTTTAGGTGTTTTTTTGGTGCTTTCATTCGCATCAGAAGATTGTGCAAGATGCAATCCGGCTAGTTCAAACTCTTCGTAAATACGTTTGTTCAAGTCAAAATATACTTTCCAAAAATCGTCGGTTTTAGCCCATGCGCGAACTGTAATATCAATTGAATCAGGCGTAATAGCTGCCAATGCAATAAACGGTTCCGGATCTTTTAATACACGTTTGTCTCCTTTTAAGAATCGAGTTAATACGGTATGTGCCTGCACATAATCTTCTCCGTGAGCCAATGAAATAGTCCAATCTACCCGACGCTTTTTCTCTTTTGTGAAATTGATCATACTCGTATTGGCAACCGATCCGTTGGGCAAAATCACCACTTTGTTGTCACCGGTATGGAGGTAAGTATAAAAAATCTGTATTTCAACTACCTTGCCTTGATGCGTTTGGGTTAGAATCGTATCTCCAACTTTAAACGGTTTGAATAATAGAATCATCACCCCACCTGCAAAATTGGATAAGGTTCCTGAAAAAGCCATACCGACGGCTAAACCGGCCGCACCTAAAATCGCTACAAACGAAGTCATCTGAACTCCGAGTTGAGTCACAGACGTCACAATCACCAATATCTTCAGTGAAATGGTAGCAAGGCTCGATAAAAAAGTCACCAATCCAGCGTCGGTTTTACTCTTGGTGAGTATTTTGCGGATAGCTTTCCCGGACCAACCAGCTAGCCACCATCCTAAAACCAGAATAACAACCGCGATAAGCAAGCTGGATCCTGACTTCACGATAAATTGCTTCGCTTCCGTCCAGGAAAAACCAAAGATATCTCCGGCGTCCTTCGCTGTTTGCGTCACTTTTTCAATTAACAACATGCTTTACGGAAATTTTGGAAATTGCTGAAAATTTGGTTCTCTTTTCTCCAAAAACGCGCGTTTTCCTTCTTGTGCTTCTTCCATCAGGTAATACATCAAGGTAGCATCACCCGCAAATTCCATCAATCCGCGCTGACCATCTAACTCGGCATTTAAACCACGTTTGATCATTCGAATAGCCAGCGGACTGCGTTTCATGATTGTTTGGCACCATTCAACAGTAGTGTCTTCCAATTCTGAAAGCGGAACCACTTTGTTGACCATTCCCATTTTTTCTGCTTCTTCAGCAGTATATTGATTGCACAAGAACCAAATCTCACGTGCTTTTTTCTGACCTACATGACTCGCCAAAAACGACGACCCGAAACCGGCATCGAAACTACCTACTTTCGGACCTGTTTGACCAAAACGCGCATTGTCGGAAGCAATCGTCAAATCGCACACTACATGCAACACATGTCCACCGCCGATAGCATATCCGTTCACCATCGCAATAACCGGCTTAGGCATAGCACGAATGGATTTATGAACGTCTAATACATTCAATCTCGGAACACCATCATTACCGATATAACCACCAACTCCCTTTACATTCTGATCACCACCCGAACAAAATGCTTTGTCACCTTCTCCTGTTAATACAATCACACCAACATCTTGTCGTTCACGACAAATTTCCAATGCATCCAGCATTTCCATGTTGGTTTCCGGACGAAATGCATTGTAGACTTTAGGTCGGTTAATGGTGATTTTTGCGATACCATCAAACAATTCGAATTTAATATCGGTGTAGCTTTTAATGGATGTCCAAGTACGTTGTGCCATGATTGAAATTATTTGGTGCAAAAATAATCATTGATCGTGTTAAAACGCACGAAATAACCATCTGAATTGAGTATTAAATTCAAGTGAAAGAGTTCAGGGAAATTTCAGGAAACCGAACGAGATGTAAAGTACGATTTATTCTCCTTCTTCCTCGTCGTCGTAATAATCTTCATCCATGGTATCCAGTTCATAACCGGATGGAACTTCCAATGAAAAAGCGACCGCCGGATTTGCAATTGTTTTGGATGATTTAAGCAATTTTAGCGTCATAAACCCTCCGGATTCTTTATCTACAAACGAATATTCGACAATTGTTCCTTCATCCGTTGCAAAAAAACCTGTCTCTTTCTCAATTCCAATAAATAATCCCAAAGCAATCCAACCGGTTCCGATCACACTGCCTTCTTCCAAAAATTCCACTTTTTGGCAATTCCAACCAAACAAGGTCTTTTTCTCTGAAATCAATCGATACTCTTCAGGATCTAACACGTCGTTTGTTGCGATTTCATATGCCGTTGTATAACCATACAATTCATCGTCTGGCGAATCTTCCAAATCACTCAGATACGCCAATTTCTTATCTTCCTCACGGGTGAGTTCTACTACTTTTCGGGCAACAGAATCGATCACAAAACGTTCCTGAATTTCAGTATTCAACCGAAAATTGAGGGCGAATTTCTTACTTGTCTGAGCGAGATCAATGTAAATTGTATCTGCTTTAGAGTCTCCTGATTCAGCTGTAATCAATTCAAACTGCATTTCACAGGTTTGTTGACCAATGACAATATTAGAAATCGAAAGGATGGTAAATAGGAAAAGGTGTTTCATGTGTTTTTTTACCAAATATAAGGCAAAAATAAAAATCGATTAATTCGATCCGTTTGGCGTATACATTGTTACTCCTCGTTGCTCGTATTCACTGATCATCACTTCCAACATTCGTTGAGCATCTACCAGTAAAGTCGGCGCATTTCCTATCATTACTTTCTGAAACGCACCCTTTTGTTCAAACAACGGAATCAACTCATCACAACGGCGTTTGGCCGACCATTCAGGATTGTGAACCCTGGTCTGAACCGTTTTCACTTCTCCCGTTGCTAGTTTTACTTTCACAGAAAACAATTCAGGATAATACACCGGAAATTTAAACGGCGTAACCGCATCTTCGAGTAAATGTAAACTTGTACCTGCGTTAGCAAGCGTCACTCCAATGTACAAAATCTTGCCACCAGCAGCTGCAACTTTATAAAACGGACTTTTGGAAGTATAAGGTGTTTCTTCACCAAGGTGGTCGTTTACAAAATCAATTGCATTAGGACCAATGCATGAAACCGGCTCGGTTGCGGAAACTGAACGAAGTGCTTTTGGATGCTGACGAAATAATTCTGTAATAATACCAAGTGCCGAAGGTGAATTTGTAACATCAAAAACATCGAGCTGTCGGATGTATTCAAGTTGATAACCGGCGTTGGGTGAATTGGGCATCAATATGTGTCCGGAATCGCCTACTGCAGCTAACAGAGCATCTATGACGGCTTGCGGACCACCTTCTACAAAACCAATTTTAGACAAGCTCGAATGTACCAAAAGTGTATCGCCTGCTACAATTCCAATTTCACTTAATTGTTGCTGAAGTGCTTCTTGGGTGAAACCTTTTCCTGCTTCGCGCTGAGCGGCAATTGCACTTCGAACGGCTTCTTTCTTTTGTTCGCGGTAACGATTCAGTAAAAACTGAGGTGTGATTGAACGCAACAGATCGCGAAAAGAGCTCATAGTTAGTGCGAATTAAGGAATCTTCGGTTGAATGAGTCGATTCTCAGGCAAGTACAGATAATGCAATTCAGCTCCCTTGGTGAGCAAAAGAAAATCGTCTTGCACTTTGCGTATTTGTCCGTATTCCAACGGAACAAGTAACACTCCTTTATCAGAATAAACACCGTATTTTGATCCGCGAGACACTAAATAATGTCCTTTATCTAAACGCTTCACTTCCGTATGTTCTAACGGAATCACCACTTGTCCTTTGGCACTGATTGCTCCTTGAAGTGTCAGTAATTCCACAATTCCCAGTCCGTCAACAAAGGTTTCGGCATATTCGTAAGTAGCCGGAATCAATAGTTTATTCGTTAGATCTACATATCCCCATTTGCCTGCTTTTTGTACGGCAACCAACGTACCTGCATTTCCCATGTCGGTGTATTGAAACGGAAGAATCACTTTCCCCGATCGATCGATCAATCCGAATTTATCTTCTTTTAATACTTTGGCATAATTTCCGACAAACGCACCTTGTTGCTGAATATTCGGGAACAAATCGTAAATAGGCGGTATGATTTCCGTACCATTTCCTGAGAAATAACCGACCATTTCGTCTTTGATGAACAATCCTCGCTCATTCGACGCACTTCCAATAGATTCATAAGTGGGAGTAGCAATGATTTTTCCTTTGCGATTCATCAATCCCATAAATTCACCAGCAACAAATGTCAAAAGCGAATCATTGAAAAATTCAACTTCTTCATACAACGGCGGAACAATGTAAGCACCATACGGATCAATAAAAGCATCCAACTCTCCTACTTTCACCCGTGCCTTTCCTCCAAAAAAAGAAAAGGCTTCGCTGTATTCTGGTTGAATGCGCTGAAAACCGAATTCATCAAAATATCCGTAAAGCGAATCTTTTTGAGCATAGATCAGGTTTTCAGAAAATTGTCCCAAATCATTGAATTCGGTCAAGAAAATCAAGGCTCCGGTTCGATCGATGATTCCGAATTTTTCGTCTTGTTCTACAATTGCTCTACCTTTCTCAAAATCATTGGCACCGGTATAGCGAAAGTCAATCACCAATTCATTGGCTTTGTTTACATAACCGTATTTTCCGTTTTTCTCTACCCAAGCCAATCCGTCTTTGAAAAAACCAACCGATTCATACGCCGCAGGAATTACGATGGTTCCGTTGAGCGACATCCACCCAAACAACGACTCTTGTTTGTAAGGAATCAACACCGATCCGGCCAATTCTTTGTCGCGAATCAGTTCTTGTTTAAACGGATAATTGGGATATTCCTTCTGAAACGCTTCTACCCTACTAGGCGAATAATCAGACATATACAACTGGTACAAACGGCGCCAGGCTTGATCAACATTTCTATTTGAAGGATATGCTTTGATGAACGCTTTGAACGTCTCAACGGTGTTTTGAACAGTTGCCAAACGATAAATCTGATCCTGAGCATCGGCAACATACGGATTACCGGGAAACGATTTTTCAAACGACATATACGTTGAAAGCGTACCAGAAGTTGTTTGCTCAAGGTATTGCAAGCGGTAAAATTCTTTCTGAGCGCGTGAAGCAAACTCCGATTCGGGATAGGTTTTCAGGAAATTAGTGTAGGCAGCCGATGTAGATTTATCTGCGGCAACTTTAAAACCGATGGAATCACGCAAATGAATGGCCGTAAAACGTTCTTGTGCCCAGGGATGCTTGCGCTGGTAGGTGTCCATTCCCGATTCGGTGGGTTGTGCGAGTGCCAGCTTAAAGAAAACAGTAGAAATAGATGCTCTCAGCGTTACAATGGCCAAATAATCAAACTGGTAAGCTTTGTATTTAACTTTCGTTTTTTCTTTGAGCGCCGCATAACTTGCTTCACTCACTTGTATTTTCGAATAAGCAGAATCGAGGTTATGAAACGGATTATCGGTACGCGAATAAATCACCGCCAAACCGTAATTGGCAGCTGAAGGTTCTTTCTTTAACACTTTCTCAAACAAGGATTTGGCATCGAAGTAATTGTACTGCTGCAATGCCTTAAACGCTTTATCAATGGTACCTGCATTCAGTGCATTCGGTAACAAAAACAAGCCAAAAATAAGTATGAGTCGTTGTTTAATGAACATCATAGTGACAAAGATATCGTTCTGAATGCCTTTCTTTTCTCAAATTGTAAAAAGTTGTGAGAAAAAATAACGTGAAGTGGCAAAAAAAATCCCGTCGGCTTGTGGCGAACGGGATTTATTATAAAAAGGCTGTAATTACTTTTTGTACTTCGCGTAACGAGTGTTGAATTTGTCGATACGACCAGCTGTATCCACCAATGTGTTTACACCTGTATAGAAAGGGTGAGATTTGTGAGAAATATCCAATTTGATTAATGGATACTCATTTCCATCTTCCCATTTTACCATTTCAGAAGAATTTGCTGAAGAATGACACAAGAACGAATAATCGTTTGTCATATCTTTGAACACTACTAATTTATAATCTTCTGGGTGAATACCTGCTTTCATATTGCGTTTTATCTTTATATTCTTACTTCAAAAATCGGTTTGCAAAGATAAGCAAACTTTTTAATTAGCAACAAAAAAAATAAACCAATCACTCTTTCGTTATTTTTGTCATGATGAAATATACCGTTTCCATAATTGCGACCCTCTTGCTCTTAACAGCAAGTCTTGCTACTCAATCGTGCAAAAAAAAGAATTTCGCTTCAAAAGGCAATCTCGAATTTTCGGCCGACACCGTAGTGTTTGATACTGTTTTCACAACAATAGGTTCTACAACACAACACTTTAAGGTCTACAATCGCGATAATAAAACCTTGACAATTGACGAAATTGAACTGGTTGGCGGATCTTCTTCACCCTTTCGGTTAAACTTCGATGGTCTGCAAGGTCTTTCATTTTCCAACATTGAAATCGAAAAAAACGACAGCCTTTATTGTTTTGTGGAAGTCACTTTAAATGTAAACGGTGGTCTTCTCCCGATGATTGTTGAAGATTCCATTCGTTTTAGAACCAACGGAAAAGACCAATATGTAAAATTAGCCGTTTGGGGACAAGATGCCTATTTTCATTACAACGATATCAATCCTACCGGAACCTGGCCAAACGATAAACCGCATGTTATTTATGGATCGTCTCGCGTTTACAGTGGAAACACTTTGACCATTCCTGCAGGAACAGATATTTTTCTTCATAAATTGAGTGCTTTGTATATAAACCAAAGTACGCTAATTGTTAATGGAACGGCAGCAAACAAAGTCACTTTTCAAGGCGATCGCCTGGAAGCGGATTACGACAATGTTGCCGGTCAATACTATGGTATTTACCTCGATAGCGCCGATAATTGCCTGATCAACCATGCGCAAATCAAAAACGGTATTACAGGCATTCATGTAGAATCGAAATTGGGCGGATCTACCGATACAACGCTCACCCTCAAAAACACTGAAATCTGGAACAATGCGAGTTATGGTATTCTTTTATTCGACGAACCGAAGATTGTAGCCGAAAATGTACTGATTCATAGCAATGCTGTACATTCAATGATTGTGTTGCAAGGCGCCAATATGAAATTCACCCATTGTAATTTGTTGGGATATGGCGGTGGCGATGGCTCCTATCCAGCTATCGGAATGCGAAACTATTTCACAAAAGGTGGCATCACCACCATAACAGATATTTTCGGCGAATTCAACAACTGTGTCATTTATGGCGGTGGCGATGAAGAAGTAGTGATGGACACCATTGATCAGGGCGGTGTCACGATCAGTTTCATCTACCGAAACTGCGACCTCCGTCTGCCGTCCAGTGCCAACCCAATGTTTAGTAATTGTTTGTTTAATCAAAGTCCGGCGTTTAAAGATACAGGCAACGATGATTTTACGTTTTGGAGTACATCAGCACTGAGAGATGCTGGAAATCCTTCCTTTTCACTATTGAAAGACATCCTTGATTTTGATAGAATAGATGGAAGTCCCGATATTGGCGTGTACGAATATCAATAAGAGTAAACTGTTCGTTTCTCTTTTCAGTTTGAGCGCTTTTTTGTAGTATTGTGTATTCTCCAATACACGAACAATGACAAAACGTCTCTACTTATTAGCTTTCTTAGCATTTCTAACTATTAACGCAAACGCTCAATTTTACCTCAACGAAGGAAGTAACCGCAATTATACCACACTCGAAGACGAGGATGGCGATCACCCGGATTGGATTGAAATTTACAACCCAACAGCGGATACGCTTTCACTATTGAACTATTCCATTTCTGATAATGTAGCCAATCCGTTGAAATGGATTTTCCCGAGTGTTTCTTTGCTTCCCGGAGAATACAAAACCGTTTTTTGCAGTGGAAAAGATCGTAAACCCATTAGTGGCTTCATGAATGTTCTCACTGCAACTGGTTATACACCAACTCCCGGATGGAATACACACACTTTCTCTACTCCATTTTACTGGGATGGTGTTTCGAATATTCTCATCAATACGTGCTCTTACAAAGACGACGGTTATACCGTAAACTCCATTTTTAACCAAACGGCTACGTCATTTCCGTCAACCGTTTTTGCTTTCCAAGACAACAGCGACGCAGCTTGCGGATTTAGTGTGGGAAATGCCGTAAATCAGCGACCAAACTTGCAAATCAATGGTCAAACAATCGGTACAGGAGTTATCCAAAATTCCACTACGGATTATCCTGCTCCTTACGGAAACTGGTATTGGGGTGCCAAACACCAAATGTTAATCAGAGCGTCGGAATTGATTGCGGCTGGAGTTACTGCAGGAGATATCAGTAGTTTGGCTTTTGACGTTGTTTCTACCGATCCGGCAATGGTTTACACGTATATAGAATTTGATCTGATGATGGTGCCCTACGATGCCGTTTCCAGTTCATTCGAAAGCGTAAACATCAATAATTACTTACATACCAATTTTTCACTTTCAGCTTCTGGCGAAACGGTGCGCTTGTACAATCCTACCCAAACAGAAATCAGTAGTTTGTTTGTTAATTGCCAAAACCTTGACAATAGTCGTGGTTTATTACCAGATGCTTCTTCTACTCCATTTTTGTTCGACACGCCTACTCCGGGAGCAACCAACAACAACTCCACACCATATTCGTATTATTTGGTAGCACCTACATTCTCTGAACAATCCGGAATTTTCGCTACATCAGTCAATGTTACGATCAACAATCCGAACGGAGCAGGAAGTAGTGTCTATTATACCTTAGACGGCAGTGAACCCACAACTGCCTCCACACTTTATAACGGAACACCAATTCCCGTTTTTTATTCCAGTGTGCTCAAAGCGCGGGCATTCGCTAATGGTTTTTTACCAAGTAGCATTACCGTTGCTTCATTTCTATTGGGAATCGATCATGTGACACCGATCATTTCATTGGTGACCGATGATGCGAACTTATATGGTCCGGACGGAATCTTCGATCATTGGGATCAAGACTGGCAAAAAGACGCCTACATTGATTATTTCAGCGAAGACAATCAATTGATCTTCTCGCAAAACACCGGCTTGCAAATCGATGGTGGTGCCGGAGGAAGCCGTTCTCAACCACAACATTCCATGCGTGTTGAATTGGCAAACGGAACATTGGGTGAAAGTGCAGTGAATTATCCGCTTATTCCAAATAGATCCGAACGAACAAAATACAGTGATTTTTACTTGCGAAACGGAAGTAACACTTTCTTGGATTATCCCTACAAAGATGCCTTTCAAACCGAAGCTATGTGTGCGGAAACCAACACGTATTATTCGGCTTGGCGACCTGTAACGGTTTACATCAACGGTGGTTATTTCGGCTTGTATGAATTGCGTGAAAAATTCAATCCGGAATACTTCGACGTCCTGGATAATGCAGATTCCGATTCAACAGACATTCTCTCTCTGAGTTATTGGTATGGAAGTGTTTTACGTTCGGTAAAAGGTGCTCCGGTTGATACGTTCTACACTAATTACGATGCTTTTGATGCGTTAAATCCTGCCTCACCGACTTATTGGGATGATGCCGATCGTTATTTCGACTTAACTTATTACAGCGATTACATTATCAGTGAATCGTGGATGGCAAACGTAGATTGGCCGCAAAACAATATTAAAATATACCGTTCCGACGCTACCGATTTCCGTTACCGTTTTTGTACCATTGATTTGGAATCGGGTTTACCACCTTTGGGCTGGAACGATAGTTATTACGATCACATCAGCTATTTGTTCAATCAAAGTAGCGCTAATCCGTTTATTAATGTTTGGCTGCAAAGCATTCAAAACAATCGATTCCATGATTATTTCATCAATCGTTTTGCTGATTTAATGAATACCTCTTATTTGCCGGAACGGTTGGTTAATGTGGAAAACAGTTTCTTCGATCAAACAGTGGTAGAAATGCAAAACGAATATGCACGCTGGGGCGATCCGGGGAATATTCCGCAACAAATGACTGATTACTACAACCGTCACTTGGTTATGCAGGACCAATTTGAGTTGCGCACCGACAATGTTCGCGATCATATCGAGTACAATTTCAACCTTCCCAATCAAGTAGATTTGGTATTGGATGTTCACCCGGCAGGCGCAGGAAAAATTCATATCAGTACCATTGAACCAACAGATTATCCGTGGAATGGGGTTTACTTCAATGGCGTTCCTATTAAAATTGAGGCGATTGCCAACAACAATTACCTTTTCTCGAATTGGGGAAACAATGGTCTGATTGCCAATCAGCTCAATGCTGTGTTCCTTGATACATTGGATGTCAGTTCCATTCAGTTCGACGCCTATTTCGTGCAAGACGTTACTGAAGTGATGGAAGCAAATGAGGTTTCGTTATTCTCTCTTTATCCGAATCCGGCCAAACAAACGGCTTATTTGTTAGCAAAAGAAGGTGATCATGCAAACCAACGTTACCAATTGATTGATCTTACCGGACGTATTTTGGAAACAAAATCACTCAACAAAAACGGTAATGAAACTGCAATCGATTTACACAATTATCCTTCGGCTGTATATGTGATCCGTATTTTGAATGGCGATCAGGTGATGGAACAATTACGATTGGTGAAGTCTAATTAATTCCTTGAATATTGTTTGCTTCAGGTAAATGAGTTTTACTTGTTTACACGGAAAAATGCTATAATGAATTCAATCAATCTAAGTGTTTACAGGGGCATAAGTGTTTCTAACGGTTAGAAACACTTATGGGAATCATCCAAAATTCAATGCGAGAAGTATCACAAATTTAAAGTCGAGCTAATCAACTACTCTTAAGACCTAATTGAGAATGCTATTCCGATTATAATGAACAATTGAATTATGTAATCATACGTGTTTACAGGGGCGTAAGTGTTTCTAACGGTTAGGAAACGGATAATTTCAAGGCGACTTTTGGCAGTTGCTATGAATTACTTACGATCTGTTTGTAGTGATAGATCTGAGATTACCAATGTCTCTTTTTTATTACTTCAAATGGTTACATCAGGATAATTCCCACAGCAGTCTGTAATTGGAAGAGAGTATAGTGAAAATTTGAGCGCTGAC
The DNA here is from genome assembly GCA_044377135.1 of Fluviicola sp. Taxonomy (GTDB): domain Bacteria; phylum Bacteroidota; class Bacteroidia; order Flavobacteriales_D; family Crocinitomicaceae; genus Fluviicola. The sequence continues at coordinate 3,665 of JBILJP010000087.1, read as the reverse complement.
TTTACCACTTCCCTTTATTCATGCGGTCATAAACGTTTCTAACGGTTAGGAAACGGATAATTCCGAAACAGATTATCGAAATAAACATGAATAGACTCAATCACGAAATTACATGATTTCACTTATATAAAGCCCTGCCAACCCAGCACAAAAAAAAATCCATCATCCGCATGAGGCGAACAATGGATTCCTTAAAAAATTATGATGATCTGCTTAAGCGTTTGCAGTCATATTGTCCAAAACATCCATTACCCCTTTTACGGCAACAGCTGATTCTTCCAACAATTTGCGCTCATCAGCATTCAAATCCAATTCAATGATTTTTTCGATTCCGTTTTTACCAAGAATTACAGGAACTCCCAAGTAAATATCGTTCATTCCGTATTCGCCTTGCAACCAAGCACAAACCGGGAATACACGACGTTGGTCACGTACAATTGCTTCAACCATTTGTGCAGCAGCAGCTCCCGGAGCGTACCATGCAGATGTTCCAAGCAATTTCACAATTTCTCCACCACCGAATTTCGTACGCTCGATGATTTCATTTAATTTCTCTTCACCGATCATTTCTGTAACTGGAATTCCACCTACAGTTGTGTAACGAGGAAGTGGAACCATCGTATCTCCGTGTCCACCCATTAATACCGCTTGGATATCTTTCGGTGAAACATTCAACTCTTCAGCAAGGAAAGCACGGTAGCGAGCTGTATCCAAAATACCAGCCATACCAAATACTTTCTTAGGATCTGTCTTAGCATTCAAGAAAGCACAGTAAGTCATTACGTCCAACGGATTGGATACAACGATAATAACGGCATTCGGAGAATACTTAATAACGTTTTCAGTAACTGTTTTTACGATACCGGCGTTGGTAGCGATCAAATCATCACGCGACATTCCCGGTTTACGCGGAAGACCGGAAGTAATTACCACTACATCCGAATCAGCAGTCTTAGAATAATCATTCGTAGAACCTACAGTACGCGAGTCATATAGGTTAATCGGAGAAGTCTGCCAAATGTCTAAGGCTTTTCCTTCAGCGAACCCTTCTTTGATGTCCAACAATACTATTTCATTGGCAATTTCTCTATGGGCTAATACGTCAGCGCATGTTGCTCCTACGTTTCCGGCTCCAACTACAGTTACTTTCATTGTTTTTTATTTAATTGAAATTCCATTCTAATTTGCGTCGCGAAAATAACAATAAATGTTCGGAGCTAGGCGCTAAACTGTTCATAATTCACGTTATTTGTGAATAGATTTTTGAAAGTAGGCAACCATTGTAAGAGGTTCTCGTTTATCAAATAATACAACTGTGAAACAAAACTGGAATGTGGAAGAACTAATTGAGCTGTGCAAAAAGTCCGACAGACGGGCGCAGGAGCAGTTATTTCGCCATTTCTATGGAAAAATGTTGGCCGTTTGCATGCGCTACATTCAAGATAGAGATTCCGCGCAAGAGGTTTTACAAGAAGGTTTTATTAAGGTCTTTGATAATATTAAAGGGTACGACAGTAAAGGATCGTTTGAAGGTTGGGTGCGACGGATCATGGCAAATTGCGCCATTGATGCCATTCGGAAAGTTCGTAAGGACACACACCTTTCTGATAACGTAAACGACTTCAAGTACATTCCCGATGAAGATGAGGGGGAAGATTGGGACATTACAACGCTAAAAGCAGAGGTCGCCATGGAAGCCATTCAAAATCTTTCGCCGGCTTACCGAACGGTGTTTAACCTCTATGTTATGGAGGATTACACACACAAGGAAATAGCTGAAGCCCTTGGGATTAGTGAAGGAACATCAAAGTCGAACCTCGCAAAGGCAAAAATGAACCTGCAGAATTATTTGAAACAAAAATTTATACATATCGCGTCATGAAAGAAAACCTTGAACGCATTATTAAGCAACAATTAGAGAACTACGAACTTCCGTATGACGGTGGAGCGTGGGAACAATTCTCTAAGCGCTTAGACGGAACTCCTTCTACTCCATTCTACCGTAAATGGTGGTTTGCCGCTTCTATCGGTACAGTGTTGGTAAGTTCTGCCACGTATTTTGCTTTGAATTCTAATGAATCTACCAACAATCAAGTTGCTCCTAAAACCGAACAGATTGTTTCGAATAATGAATCTAATCAATCTACCGGTACAACTGACAGGGAAAACCAGAATGGACAATCTGCTGTTACAACGAGTACAACAAACACAACTGAAGGATTAGAAAATACACAAACGTACACGTCGAGTGAAGCTTCTGATGAACCGGAACGAATCCAATTTATTGCTCCGGATATTATCAAAATCCCTGAAGTTTTACCTGTTGAACCAAATCCGCAATACACACGTTTCGTAAAATTGACGTTGCCTAATGCGGTTTGCCTCAACGAATCGTTTACAATTGAAAATCCGAACGACCAGGTTGTGACTGTTACCTATCCTAACGGACGCACAAAATTGATTCAACCGAAACAATCGGCGGAGATCAAGTCGTCAAAATCAGGAGCAATTCAGGTAGAAACAGGTCGTTCAACCGAATCTATCACGGTTAATGAAGCAACAGCACAATTGTACATCGATGTAGATGCTTCATTGTTGTATGAAAATGGTATTCCGACGCTTAAATTCGATGTATCCGGAACAGATCAATCTGTTTCATGGGAATCGAATGTTTCGGCAGCTACGAGTGATAAAAACCACTTGGTTGTTCATCCGTATACCGAACGTGAAGTACAAGTCACAGCAAATTCAACAGATGCAAACGGTTGTGCGGTTACTGAAAACAAAACTGTTACACTCAACGAAGTTTATAATCTAATGGCCCCAACAGGATTTAATCCTTCCGGCGGCGATTCTCGTACCAATCAATTTATTCCGTTTGCTTTAACCATGCGCGACACACCGTTTGAAATGGTGATCATGGATCCGAACAACATGACGGTACTTTATAAAACTTCCGATGCTTCTCAAGGCTGGAATGGTATTGACTCACGTACTGGTCAATTGGTTCCAACCGGATCAACCTGGTTATGGAAAGTGGTAATGAAGAAACCGCTTTTAGGTGAACCAAGTGAATACAAAGGGTTGATCACCAGCAGAGGAAAATGATTTTTACTTCACCAACTAATAAATGGATAAAGGGAAAGGAAACTTTCCCTTTTCTTTTGAAATGATAGTTGGAATTGCCTCGCTTTTTCAGACTCCGGAAACAATAAGCGATGCTCTTCCATTTTGCGTAAAGATTCTATTTCTTCCGTTATAGCCGTTGTTTCTGCACTAAAATACCAGTGTCCGAATAACTTCCAAACCTCATCTACAGCCAATTGATTCGGGTGCACACCATCCTGTTCAAAATAACGATAATCGCGGAGAATATCGTTGATCAATTCATAAGCCGGGAAATAGTCAACCTGAAAATCGTTTTGTAGTTGCTGCACCAACTCAAACAAACGTGCTTTGGATCGATTGTTTTCAACCCAACCATCGCGCGAATAACGTACCGGGCTTACCGTAAAAATCACCTTTAGCTTCGGATAACATTCTTTCAATTGACTCATGGTTTGTTGCCAAATCACAGTCATTTCGGCAACTTCGGTCAATTCCTTTTCAAACAAAGCTCCCGGTTGTTTGTGACAATTCGCCACCAACTGACCCGTTGATTTTAA
>JBILJP010000429.1:0-4118 GCA_044377135.1 Fluviicola sp. | reverse complement strand
CATGGCCATTGTCATCGCCCTCGGATTGGTAAGCATCAAGATCGAACCCTTTTATGCATCGTTGTTCTTTACCCTTTTGGTGACTTTTTTGGTGGTTTACATGTTACTACTGATCAAAGACATCGACGATCCGTTTGATTATGCGGTGAACGGCGAGTGTGGAACGGAAATTTCGTTGAAACCGTTGAATGATTTGTGTAAGTCGGTTGAGTCAGGACAATAATGTCATTTCGGTTCCCACAGATGCGCAGATTTTCGCGCTTCAGCCTGAGGCTAACAGCGCTTTTGAGAGGTGTTGTTTTGATGAAACGATTGATCTAGAAATAGGAAAACTCTTTTTTGGCAGGATTGGCCAACCTCTCCCTTAGCACAGCGATGAAGAGGATTGAGGTCTGATGACAATTTACCATCATTGACTAAACGAATGTCATTTTCAGAAACAGTTCATTCAAAACCATTACTTTTACCCCAGATATGATTCATTCGAGCACATATTCATTCATCCAACAAGGACTCGTTCCCTGTTATCTTCCCCAACTTCAGTTGGTGGAACAGGATGAATTGTGCGTAATAAATGACCTTTCTTGAGTTAGAAAAACGGTATTAATACACGATAACAGGACGTCCAAAGTTGATTTGGGCGTTTTTTTTTGATTTTTTTTTCAAACAATGCAGCAGTAAACAGACAACATAACGAAATAGTATTGAAACAACGAAGCAATTGGGAGACAGTCAGTTGACAAAAATGTGGTAATTCGGAGACATCCGGAGTGGAATTCTATTGTCTAAACACTCATTACAACTAATTGATTTTCAGTAAATTAATTTCAATTTTTAGTTGCAAGTTTCAAAAACCTGTTATAGATTTGCAGCATCAAACAATGAAAAACATGACACAACAACACACATATCAAAACGGAAACAAGGGCTGTTATCAGCTTGCGCAACTCCCCTCTTTGCTCCCGTGTGAAACGGTTGTTTACACCATGGATATGACTTGATGTAGTAGAAGAAACACATTCTATTGCACAAGCATCTCCGAAACGAGGTGCTTTTTTTGTACCCACAATTTTCAAGACAAGATGGCCGAAGGGTGAAGGCATCGGACTGCAAATCCGGTTTTTATGAGTTCGAATCTCATTCTTGTCTCTGCAATTCGAGTAGTAGAGGAGCGGTTTATCTCGCCTCATTTGGGATGAGGAGTACGTAGGTTCGAATCCTACCTATTCGACACAATGGAAATGTTGAGCAATTGGCCGGCTCGCCTGACTGTAAATCAGGTTCCTTAACGGGGCGTGTAGGCCTGTCAGCCTCAGGATGATCGAATCCTACCATTTCCACCAGAGCACTGCGGTGAAAACCGATGCAGACAACTGTCTCTTGTCTGTACATCTGCCAATTGCAGATCGGTGCTCTATTTCTGAGAAGATAACGGTGGGTGTTTATCCCGACGGTAACCGTCAGGAAGGTCGCAGGTTCGAACCCAGCTTCTCAGACAAAATTGCCCTGTAGTGTAATGGCAACACACGTGGTTTTGGTCCACGTACTATAGGTTCGACTCCTGTTGGGGCAACTTTTTAATGCGGAAATGGCGTAATGGTATACGCGCCCGATTTAGGTTCAGGATAATGAGAGTTCGCCCCGATTGCTATCGGGACTCTTTCCGAACCAAGTGTTATGCGTTCGAGACCATTTAGTCGCTGGAAATTTTAGGCTTATTCGCTGTAATTCAAGTCTATTGATTCGTCGCTGAAGAGCAAAACACCTGATTATATTCGTTAATAAACAAGCTATCTACAATTTATGACAACGACATTCAAAGAAATCACACACGGAAGTCCGGAATGGGCAGACGCTGTTAGGCTTAGAGAAAAAATTCTTAGAGAACCACTTGGAAGCAGGTTTACTGATCAAGAATTAGAAAAAGAGAAATACCATTTTCAAATAGCCGGTTATTTAGACGATACGATTGTTGCAACTGCGGTTCTTGTACCTGAAGGTGATAACATGAAAATGCAGAGAGTAGTTGTAACGGAAAACCTTAGAAGGTTAAACATCGGCACTGAAATGATGACTTTTTGCGAAACATTCACCGCTGACAAGAACTTCAAAACCATGTATTGCCATGCTCGAAACACGGCTGTCAACTTCTACATTAAAAATGGTTACATAGGAATTGGTGACTATTTTGATGAAGACGGAATTCCACATTTGAAAATGAGCAAAGAACTGCAGTTAATAGGACATTTGCGATAAGTGGGGTCGTACAACGCAGATCAGTCCCAGTAGACGCTCGCAGTCACCAACTTCTTGCACCTCCAAGATTCAAATCTGCTACTCCGACCTTGTAAATACCGGTTTGATTTGACAGCAACAGTTCACCTTGATCAAACATTACTACACATCCAACAAAAACACGCTAGTAATACGCGCCATCTTTTTTTTTGCGAGAAGAGCTCTAATTTCAACTTTGATGCATCGGAATTTTCTACATTTAATGTTCTAAATTGAAAACGTGCTAGCAAAATAATCAAACTGCAAAACAAACACGAAATCTAGTTCAGTTTAAACGCATGGCGAAACAACGAAAAAAGTCTACTCCGTACAAAAGCCAAAAAGTGCTCGCAGCGCAGTATCGCAACGATTTCTTTCATAAAATGAAACGCATTATCGATTCCGTTTGTGGTACAGATATCTTTCCACTACTGCCAAAGTTTTTATTAGAGGATGTTTATTTAAATCGCAGTAAACCTTTTAAGGTCAAAGCGCACCCGGATTGCGAGATACCTTCCAGCGTATTGAAAGAAGCTAAAACACTATTACCGCATTTAATAAAAGAACATACATTATCTATTCCTTCTCACAATATCGAAATCCCTCTAAACGAATACTTTACAGTAGTAGTCACTATTGTTATTTTACATGCACGCATTTCAGCAATAAGCTTTCCCAATGCTCAAAAAGTAAAAGATGCATTGCAGTTTTTTGTAAACGATACAGTAATCTACGAAAACGCAAATAAGGAGCTATTTAGCGTTTTAAACACGTTTAATTTGGGTGATAACGATTTGCGTAAAGCCTTATATTGGTATACACTAGATTTAATTGTACCTAACACCTTTTCGGGCGAAACCGAAAATATCATAATTATCAATTCAGTAACACCGGAAAGCATCAGTATCAAAGTCGATGGTATTAAACGCCCCGCCATTCGTGCAGGTTGGGCACAACCACATACGGGACCCGCATGGATTCAACTCAAACCTTCCGATTTAGGGGTTAAAGGTCCTTTTGCAGAAATACCTTTAAACGTTTATATACAATCACACGCAATCAATCGATTAATAGAGCGGATTGATTGTTTTTGGATCGGAGTAGTTCAACTTAACATGTATTCTTCATTAATGAAACCGATTATTACGCATGATACCAATCACAATCTCTTAATTGAATTTACAATTTTCAATACCAAAGCAGGGTATTTTCGCGCCGATATAGTAGATGGTGTCATTTTAATCCGTACATTTTTATTTGTAACCAATAGCGGCACACCTGAAGGACAATTACTTGAAAAAAACACGGGATTGCAGAAGCTAGACAAGAAATATCTAAACATCGACAAATTGAGCACCTTCATGAACTCCGATTTAGATAAAAACCTACACGTCCAACAATTGTTTAAAAACGCAGGTTGTCAGTGTCTTTTAGACTTATACACCAAGATGCAACCACTTTTAGTAACAGACACCACTGAATTTAATTTTGATAAAATGCTGTCTTATTTAACGGGAATTCGGGATATACATTCACGTTAAATAACCAATCATCCACTACAATTGCTCCATGATCAAACTATCCTTAGCTCAACCAGATCACCGTTTTCATCTCCCATTAGCAGGAACATATAGGCTGTACTTAACCGGTGGCTTTTCAGTACGCGGACTTGAGCATTTTGGTATTCAACTAACGCAATCGGATGCTACAAAAGTCATTCTGGCCGAACCTCTTGCTTTTAAACAACGAGCCCGGATAAATGGAAAACGCGCGGTTGCATGCTATCAGATTCAATTTCCGGAAAGTGGCGATTACCAGCTTTCCTTTCGCAACGCTGAAAAACT
>JBILJP010000086.1:0-14878 GCA_044377135.1 Fluviicola sp. | reverse complement strand
ACATCTGAAGCGGCGTCTTTTGCTTTCAATGTTCCAAGAACGCCGATAGCAATTTGCTTGTACATGTCAAACGCTTTACCAAACTCAGCTTTATTGTTTTTCAGTTTGATGTCAAACAAGTGCTTCAGTGTTTCTTGTTTGATGCCATTTCGTGCCAATTCGTATGAAGGCAAGAACAATACCTGATCGGTACTTCCGGCATACATCAAAATCTGATCTTCGCGGAAATTGATTGGAAGCGGATCAGAATCATATGCTTTCATCATCATTTGCTCGGTGTACCAGTCGGTTTGCATCAAACTCAGGTTACACACACGTACATCGGTACGCTTTCCTTCTACTTCTTGTAAGAACCAAAGCGGGAACGTATCGTTGTCACCTGCAGTAAAGATGATACTGTTGGTAGCACAAGACATGAGGTAGTTGTATGCCAAGTCGTGTGCCGAAGATTTATTACTTCTGTCGTGATCATCCCAACCTTGTTGCGCCATTAACAATGGAATCAACAGGGTTACAACACCGATGAGTCCGGCGCCGGTACCGTGATTCGGGATCACTTTTCTGAGTCCGAAGAAGAGTCCCATGAGCAACGCAGCAATTGCCAATACGGCAATCCAGGTAACGAATGTCGAAATTCCACCGAATACGGCAAAGAAGGCAAACAACAATGTACCCGACATGGCTACAAAGCCCATTACACGCCAATCTTTCTTCGCGAAGTTTTTGTAAACGTCGTATAATGCCAGTACACTGATTCCTATCCACATGGCAAAGGCATAGAACGAGGCTGCGTAGGCATAATCACGTTCGCGCGGCTCCAATGGTTTTTGATTCAGGTAAATCACAATCATGAAACCGGTGAATAGGAAGGTGAGCAATACCACAAAGGCATCTTTCGGTGCGCGGTAGAAGTGGAAGATCATTCCGATGAAACCTAGCACCAGTGGCAATAGGAAGAATCGGTTGTGTCCTTCGTTTTCGGTAGTATAAGTCGGAGCCATTTCCTGGTTCCCCAGGCGTGGGTTATCGATGGCTGAGAAACCGGAAATCCAGTTCCCGCGCATATCATCGCCATGACCTTGAATATCGTTTTGACGACCCGAGAAGTTCCACATGAAATAACGCCAGTACATCCAATTGATTTGGTAACTGAAGAAATACGTCATGTTTTCGCCGAAAGTAGGCAAACGCAAACCATCTGATCCTTCGCCCGGCTCATCGTCGTAGCCCGACCATTTTTTGTAGCCTTGAATTTTCGCCGGTTCCGTATTGAAGAACATCCTCGGGAAAATGGTGTTTTCATTATACTTGGCGTTGGCACTACTGTTTTTACGAATGTTTTCGTTTGAAGAGAAGTATTTTTCAACGATTTCGGAAGTTCCTCCCATTTGAGCTGCATATAAACGGGCCGCTTTTTCGTCTTTAAACGCTTTAATGTCAGATCCGCCTTTTTCAACTACAAAACGACGCAGGTAAAACGGTGCCTGATCAGCAAATGTTGATGGGTCAGATTGATTAGAGTTCCAGTATGGACCGTACAAAATTGGCCAGCTACCGTATTGTTCACGTTTCAAATAAGCGTGAAGTGTCACCAAATTTTCCGGGTCATTCTCATCCAAAGGTGTATTGGCATTTGAACGAATCACAATTGTTGCGAACGATCCGTAACCAATTAGCAATACCACAAAGCTCCAAATGATCGTACTTAAAATAGGTTTCCCTTTTCGGGTAGCGAAACGCAATCCCCAAATAACGAGTGCAATTACGACAACAAAGAAGAAGATGGTTCCTGAGAAGAACGGCAATCCGAACGAGTTAACAAAGGCAACCTCAAAGCTCGAAGCCAAGGCAATTGTACCTGGAATAACGCCTTCTTGAATGAATACCAAAACAACCAAAGCCAGAATTCCAGTTAGGAAAATTCCTTTGAAATCTACTTTGTCTGACCAAATATTGAAGTAAATGATGTAAGCGATTGCAGGCACTGCAAGTAGTCCCAAGAGATGGACCCCGATTGCCAATCCAAACAAGAACATGATGATGATCATCCAGCGCATCGGGCTTCTGTCCGGATTTAATTCTGCATGTTTGATCGCAATCATTTCGGCATCCCATTTCAGGATCGCCCAGAAAATAACAGCGGTAAACAACGAAGACATGGCGTAAACCTCACCCTCAACAGCCGAGAACCAGAATGAATCACTGAATGTATACGCCAACGAACCAACAATTCCACTAGCTAATACGGCAATTTGATCTGCTTTTGAAAACTCACGACCATTGCGTTGAATGATCTTTTTAGCCAACATCGTAATAGACCAAAACATAAAGAGTATCGTAAACGAACTACTCAAGGCCGACACGCGGTTGATCCAAACAGCTACCATATCGGGCTCTGCGAAGAAAGAGAAGATTCTTCCTAAGATCATAAATAACGGTGCTCCCGGAGGGTGACCTACTTCCAATTTATAGGCTGCTGTAATGTACTCCCCGCAGTCCCAAAGACTCACGGTATCTTCCAGAGTAATTAAATATACGGTGGTAGCGATAAGGAATACGAACCAGCCAACAAGATTGTTGAGTTTGTTGTAATTCATGTTTTTGTCTAATGTTTCACTGCGAAATTAAAAATATATTGCTTGAAATGATAGCTTCGTTTTATTCAATCTGCCTCATTTCTTTATTTAATACGCTATTTAAAGAAGAATAGTTGTTCGCTTAACATTAAAAATTGGGTTAGGAGCAAAAAGTATGGTCTTGAAGTTTAGGTCATAAACGATGATCTTGGGCAACTATTTACGTTCTGGTGAGTAATTAGAGCAGATAGTTGGCAAGAAATTTTCCGATGAAAGAGCGAACCCATGAACCAAATAGATAGGTATACCGAATATGTCAACTGGCCGTGCGAATATGAACGGCTTCAGTGGTTGTATTCCACCATCAGTAAACAGCGCAAAAAAGGCAAGGTTGTACGTATTTTGGAAGTAGGTTGTGGTAAAGGTGATACTGCCATTCCGTTGGGACTCATCAATTTTTCGGAAGTAAAAGGAATTGATGTGCAGGAAGAACAGGTACGTATTGGAATTGAGCGCAATTCATTGCGGAATGTCACCATTTCACACGAAAAATTACTCGACTGTCCGGTTTCCAACTACGATTTTATTGTACTTACGCAAGTGATGGAAGATGCCGATTCCTACAAAGAAGTCTTGCGTTACCTTGCACAACATGCCAATCCGTTAGTTGAAATTCAGGTGACGATCACCAATTCGGGAACCAGATTCAGGAATAAATCACGTACCTCCTTTTCGGTAAAACGACTCAAAAAAGAGGTGTGGGAATGTGACCTGGAGGTCTTCGAAGTAAAGAAAGTATATGTGTTTTCACCCATGATTGCCCGGTTGTTTCCGAAACTGCCACTTCGACGGTTTTCTAAAATCGATCATTTCTTAGCGCAATTGTTGCCAAATTGGTTGGTAAGTAGCCATTATTACCGCATTCGGAAGAAAAGAAGTCACCTAAAAGTGGTGTGGCGAGCCTGGTAAAACACCGAAAGCGTTTTGTTGTAATTTGAAAATTAGCCAATTAGATTTTTTTTTGAAAAAAAAGCAGTTCAATTTGCCACAGTATAATCGAAAGTTATATATTTGCACCCGTCTATCAGGTGGGTAGACAGTCAGAATGGCCCATGGTGTAACTGGCAACACGTCGGTTTTTGGTACCGAAGAGTCTAGGTTCGAGCCCTAGTGGGCCAACAAAAAGAAAGAGCGTAAATACGGAAGTGTTTACGCTCTTTCTTTTTACATCATTCTCGTTCTGATTTTCATTCTTCTACGCTCTTTCTTTGTCTTGATCCTACAAAAGGATCAAATACAAAACCTGGGGATTTCTTTTAAGCTTTCCGATAGTGTTCTAATCAGTTGGAGTTAAGTTGTAAGCTTCCATCACCTCCGCACTCAGAGGGTAGAAATCCAGCGGGTACTGCTTTAAATTTTCAACGGTGGTCACATTGAACACGCCAGTGTCCGAAACAATTTGTACGAGCGGATATTCTCGCATAGTTGGAGTAATGAAATCTAAAATCTCTGCATAAACTAGTTACGTTTTCCTTATCTTTGATACATGAGTTCAGCTGAGTTGAAATATAGCCTTCATCAATTAATTGACGGTATTACGGATAAGAACGTTTTACAGGCTGTTTATACCTTGCTATATAAAGCCTCTGAAGATAATGACTGGTGGAATTCACTTTCCGAAAAATCAAAGCAATCCATTTTACGTGGGTTGGATGATGCGGATAATGGACGATTTATCTCAGATCACGAAGTGAAAGCAAAAGTGAATAAATTGCTAGGTAGAGCGTGAAAGAAGTATCCAATCTATTGGACACGAGAAGCTGTAACTACTTATCTCGAAACCATTATTTTTATTTTGGAAAAATGGACACTGAAGGAAGCAGAACATCTGGAAAACCTTACCAATAACTTATTGAAAAATCTTTCGCATAATCTGAAATTGTGTCCTGAAGTAAAACGGATGGGAGTACGTAAATGCGTCGTTTCAGAGCAAACATCCCTTATTTATAGAGTTCGTGAAAAGTCTGTAGAGCTCATCGCTTTTGTGGATAATCGCAGTGATCATTTCTATAAATGATGTGAGTTTGGTATCGTTGACTGGATTGATGTAATTCCACTTATCCAAAACCCTTTACCTATCTTTGCCCCAAAACTTGCAACAACATGAGTGAAGATCGGCGTACGGAATTGGGTGATTTAGGTGAATTCGGATTAATTGATCGTTTGACTACCGGATTTGATCCGCAGGTGTCGAGTACTGTGAAAGGCGTTGGTGACGATGCCGCGGTGTTGGAACGAAACGAGACGGAATATACCCTCATTTCAACCGATATGCTCGTAGAAGGTGTTCACTTCAACCTGATGTACATGCCTTTCAAACACTTGGGGTACAAAGCGGTTGCGGTGAATTTGTCGGATATCATTGCTATGAACGGTAAGCCGGAACAAATTACGGTTTCTTTGGCTGTTTCGAATCGTTTTCCGTTGGAAGCATTGGAGGAATTGTACGAAGGAATCCGCATGGCTTGTGCTGTTTATAAGGTCGACTTAGTTGGTGGTGATACCACTTCTTCCTATTCCGGATTGATTATTTCGGTTACCGCGATTGGTGTGGTTGCCAAAGAGAAAGTCGTTTACCGAACCGGAGCAAAACCCAATGATCTGTTGGTGGTTACCGGCGATTTGGGCGCGGCTTACATGGGTTTACAAATACTTGAACGCGAAAAGGAAGTCTACAAAGCCAATCCTGCTATTCAACCCGATTTGGAAGGATTTGATTACGTGATCGAACGACAACTCAAGCCCGAAGCGCGCCAGGATGTGATTGGATTTTTGGCCGAACTAGACGTGGTTCCAACCTCTATGATCGATATTTCGGATGGTTTGGCCTCGGAAGTATTGCATCTGTGCAAAGGAAGTAATGTTGGCGCAATGGTTTACAATACCAAACTGCCTATTGATAGCACAACTTCCACTTCTGCCATCGACTTTAACCTCGATCCTGTGACGTGTGTGCTCAACGGTGGCGAAGATTACGAATTGTTGTTTACTGTTCGTCAGGAAGATTTTGATAAAATCAAAGGAAACCCGCACATGACTATCATTGGCTATATGACCAATGCCGATCAAGGTGTTTTTCTGGTGGATAGTAATGAATCGCTAGTTCCACTCAAAGCGCAAGGCTGGAATCATTTTGGATAGTTTCTATCTTACTTTTTGACAAGAAAAGTAGGGGAAGATTTAGCTTGACGTCATAAACCGATACTTATCATTCACCTTTTTAGCAAAAGACTGATTCAGTATTTTAGCTTCCATCCAGGTGATGAAATCAAAATTATAAGCAGATTGCAATTGATTCGGCGGTTGAATGTCGGTGAGTTGTTTTACCAATTCGCTGAATAATTCCGGAATGTCCAATACATGCGTTTTTGGAACTTTCAAAAATCCTTGAAGCAGTATTTGTTCGGCAATTCCATATCGTCCGGTTGCTTTTAAAGCTTGTTTGGCTTGTTTTACGGCATATGGCAGATGATCCAGGTTGTTCAACTCGCAATGCACTACTACATTTAATAAGTGAGCAGAAACGGTGAGTGTTTCCTGATCATCTGTTTTACTATCGTTGAGAATGGCGTTGATGTGTTGCAAAGAACCATGATAGTTTCCACAGCCAAAAGCGGTTACCGCCAGTTGTTGCAAGAGGAATACTTTTCGCTGAGCGGTTATTTTCTCTTGAAACCGGTCAATTCCTGCCAATACTTCTTTGCTCAATTGTTGTGCTTCCTGAAATTGTCCGCTCATGGTAAGTAAGTTCAACTCGATGCTATACCGGCTCGAAAACAACTTGATAAGTAAATCTTCCGTTGCGTCCGGTGTTTGTTGCCGGGCAAGATCTTTTAGCTGTTTGAGGTAAGCATGACTATTGTTGTATTGCCCCAATTGTTCTGCTAAGTAGCAGGCGTTGGTCAGCGCTGAAATCAAGGTGTTGGGATGCTGATGCAGAAAAGCCGTATTTTCTGTAAGATGCGCAATAACCGATTCGGTATAGGCCAAACTTTGTGTCCACTCGTTTTTTGCGAAATGGTAGGCTGCAAAAATATGATTGTACAAATACGTCGATTCAACGGAAGCAAAACCTTGAATAAATTCGGCACTTGGCAATTGACGTAAAAGCTGTTCGATCGTTTGATAATCTGTTTCGGTCTGTGCCACTCCCGAGCGCTGTAATAAACGAAAGAGATTGCTTTTCACATACCAAAGATCAACCAACAATCGTTCGCGCGAAAGAGCTGTATCGGTAGATAATTTAAGCGATTCCAAACAGTTGGCTTCTAATTGATAGCCTCTGGTTTCTACAATTCTGTTTTTTAGTTTGTTGATGGAAATTAGAGGAAGCGACAAATCGTGTTTTAAGGCCAGTTTTTCGGCACTTCTCAATTGGCGCTCGCACTGATCGTAGAGCGATTTTTCGAATAGAAGTGTAGCTTGGTGCAACATACGATTGAGTTGGTTTTCAACCGAATTGTTGGCATGAAAGGCGTGTAACGCAAGTAATACTTGGTCGTACAGCCGCTTTTTGATGGTAGAAAACTGATTCAATAAGGCTTTCCCTTTAAAATCGTGAAACAATGCGGCTTCATCATACTGCGGTTGTTTGGCGATATAATCAAATAATGCAAGCATCGTGGAATCCTCGCTTGATACATGTCGGGATGCGTATAATTTATAATAACGCTTTTCCGATTTGGAAAGCGAGTGAATCAACTCGTGTAAGCTATCTTTTACCTTCATTATCACCGATATTAAGTTGTTGTAGTGTGTTGCTCAAGTGGCATGAGCGGACGTGTTTGGGTTATACAGCCGAAGATAAAGAAGTTATTTCCTAAAATTAGTGCAGTTGACTGAGCAGTAGTGAGTATTGAGGGAGTAGGTTAAATAAGAGCATAAAAAAACCCCGAACATTGTTCGAGGTTTCTATATATAGAATAATATAATTTCTAGTTTGGTCTTGGTTTCGTACTACGTACAGTACGATTTGCATCATTCGGATCTGTAATACCACTTCCTGTTGATTCGTCAGTGTCTGTAATAACGTCTTCTTCAACCACAGGATCACCTGCAGATCTTAACTCATTGGTATGAGGACAATCATGAGTAGGACGAATATCTTCCTTCTGACAGCCTACTGAAATCAGTACCAAAAATGCTATAGTTCCTATTAGTTTCACGACTTTAATTCTTTTATTCTAACAAATATATGGAAAATAAACTTACTCATCCAAATTTTCTACAGGAATTTTTAGTAAAACGCGTGTTCCTTTGATTGAATGGTCGGGATTTGTTAGTTGGAACGGTCCTTCCAACTCAAAATCTTTTTTCGAAAGCTCACGAATGATGTCGATTCGCTTGGAAGTTATCTCCATTCCCTGCGACTTGTGGTCGCCCACCATCATTTTCTTTTTCTCCATACTGAAATCAATACCGATTCCGTTGTCATCAAGCGTAATTTCCAAATGATCTTTGGATAATTGAATGGTAACTTCAATGTGTCCTTTGATCGTTTCATTCGGTAAAATACCGTGAATGATACTGTTTTCAACAAAAGGTTGAAGCAACATTCCGGGCACAATGATCGATTCGGTATCGATTCCATTATCGTTGATGTGATACGTAAATCGATCTTTGAAACGCATGGCTTCCAATGAAAGATACAATTCCAAACGCTCGATTTCCTGTTGCAGCGTCACCATGTTTTCCGCTTCGGCCGCACTGTCCAGGTTTTTTCGGATGAGTTTGGCAAAATTGGTCAAATACCTGTTGGCTGATATCTTATCCTGCGTGTTGATGAAATATTGAATCGAATTCAGGGAATTGAAGATGAAATGACGATTCATACTGGCGTTCAACGATTGTTGTTCCAGGGCCAATAAACGCGTTTTGTATTCCAGGTTTTTCTTGTAATTGCGTTCGCGTTCTTGCTTGATTCTAGACCTGAAAAACGCCCGGATTGCCAGAATAACGATTAAAATCATGATGGTGTAAAACCACCAGGTACGCCAAAAAGGCGGTGTTATTTGCACCGGAAGTTCAATGGTGTTTGAAACCATTCCGAATTCGTCAATGGCACGCAAATGCAAAACCAAATCACCATCCGGTAAATTGGAAAGTGTAACGGTAGCATTTCCTACGGGTTTCGACCAGGTTTCATCGTAACCTTCGAGCCAGAATTGATAACGCAATCCTTCCGGATTCGATAATAATATACCATCCAGTTCAAACGTAAGATTGTTCATGCTGTAAGGCAAACGCAATCCTTCCGGAAAACCGTTTTCCCCCATTTTAATGGCGTAGTCAGAATAGTCGAAGCTATTGTAATTCAGTAGAATGGAGGCGATATTGAGTAAAGGTGGTAATTTACCTTCTGTCGTATTTCCAATTGTCGGATCAAATTGAATCAAGCCTTCCGCAGTTCCAAACCAAAGGTAACGACCGTCGTAAAAAGATGAATTGATGTTGGACTCAAGGTTGATCAATCCGCTGTTGAGCCCGTAATGCTGGTCGACTGAAAGACGTAAGGTGTTCATGGAAAACAAACCGTTATTCGTTCCGATGTACAGATTATTTCCGATGACTTCCAGAAAGTTAACGGTATTCGAAGCCGGATCTTTCGCCAACGGGTGTTGAATGAATTTCTCGTCGCGAAGCAGGTATAGTCCTGTTTCCGTACCAATCCATAAATGATTGGAATTGTCAACAGTCATGGAGATAATTCCGTCTTTAAAATTGCCGAAAGGAACGGCTTTGTTGTTGGTGATATCGAAAACGCCTTTATCGCCGGCGCAGAGAATGGCACCTTTGTAATTAGCAAAAGCCCGCACTGTTCCAATCTCGTTTTCAAAATTGTTGCTGAGGTTTAACTGACGAAACACCCCGTTTTCGATGATTCCGATGCCGTAAGCGCCTCCTACATAAAATTTATTACGATTGATGCGCTCAACCACCAATACGCGATCGCCTTCTTTGCCCAAAACAAAGTTTTCGACTTTTCCGGATGGTCGGTAGGCTGAAAGCCCAATATCTGTTCCACACCAAATGGTTCCGTCGAACGCTGCTTTAATGCTCCAAATATTGGTTCCGGGCACGCCAACAGATACCATTGGACCTTTTCCTTTTCGCATGAATAAACCGCGATCATAACTCCCGAAAAAGTAAACACCATCATTGCGTTTGGCGGCAGAAAGGAACAATTCACTCGGATAATCGTTCGACTCGCGGTAATGCAAGAATCGTTCGCCGGTGAAGCGCAGTAACCCTTTTCCGTCGGTTCCACACCAAATGGTTCCGTCTCGGTCTTCAAACACACATTTTATAGACGATACGGGAAGACCGTTGAGGTCGTTGATCAGTAATTGATTGCCGTTTTTATTGATGCGAATGATGCCCGAGCGCGAATTGAGCCACAACTGTTGTTGTTTGTCTACCAGGCATTTTTTGATGTCGAATTCGGTTGTCAATAGTGGAACGGAATCTTTTTTCTGCAGTGAAGTGGTGGTTTTGAATAGTCCGTTATCAAAACTGGTCACCCACAATTCACCATTCTCTTTTGGCGCAAACCCCGAGATGTTTCGACTTCCGAAAAGTGCTATTTTACGAAAGGATTTTAAATCGGTTGTTTCAAATATCCCAGAAGCCGTAGCAATCAGCAATCGCTTGTCTATTACGAGCAAATCGTTGAATTGTATGATTTCTTGAGGAACGTATTTGCTCGTGGTGAGTTTTCCTTTTTGATTGATGGAGTAGAGTCCGCCGTAATTGGTCACAATCACTGTGAGTCCGTTGAAACTGACAATATCGGTAACGTTGCTTTTTTTATCGAAACCGCTAAAAGCCCAGTTGCGTGCTTTTCCGTTAGAGAGCGTACTCACACCGCCTTCGTGACCAACCCAGACTTTACCGTTTAGGAAAGAAAGAGCGGTAATGCGGTTGTTTAAAAGTCCGTCATTGATGGAATAATTAATGAACTTCTTACCGTTGAATTTTGTGAGTCCACCCAGAGTGCCGACCCACAAATAACCGTTGTTGTCTTGTTCGATACACTGCACTTGCGACTGAGGTAACCCATCGGAAGTGGAGTAAGAAATAAACGAATAACTTTGCCCGAAAAGCGCGTTGTTGGCAACAAACAGTAAGAAAATCAGGAGTAGTTTTCTCATCCTTCTTTCAGCATTTTCACAAAATCGGTGACACGGTTACGCGCTACAGGAATGCGCAATCCGCCTTTCAGCACGGCAAAATGACCGTCTTCATTCAGGTATTCTACCAATCTGTTCAGATTGATGATATGTGATTTGTGCACACGGAAGAATTTTGCCGGATCCAGGATGTTTTCGTAAATCTTAAGCGTTCGAGTATCAAGATAACGCGTACCATCTTCAAAGTATATGGTAGTACAGTTGCCGCTTGCTTCCAGATGCGTAATGGTATTGTCTTCTACTATTTTGAGTCCTTTTGTATGACTGATCGCAATGCGGCTATTCGGTTTGTTGCGTAACAATTGATCCGAAAGGTTGCGCAAGCTTCTGAAATACGTGGTGTAATTTTCAGGATCCTGACCGAAGATGGTTTTTGCTTCCACCAATTTTTCGGCAGCTGTGCGCAAATCGTCAATATCAATCGGTTTTAATAAGTAATAAACTGCGCTGGCGTTGAATGCACGGATGGCGTAATCTTTAAAAGCGGTAACAAATACCACCAAAAAGTTTTTCTCTTCCACTTCTTCAAGTAATTCAAAACCTTCTGCTCCGCTAGGCATTCTGATATCCAAAAACACCACGTCGGGCTTAGAGGCTGCAATCAATGCTTTGGCTTGTTCTTTTCCTGAAGCTTCGCCGATCACTTCGATTTCCGGACAGAAATCGTCGATCATCATCATTAGGTTTTTTCTCGCGTATTCTTCGTCGTCTACAATCAGTGCGCGCAATCTAGTTGTTTCCATGTTTGAGTATTTAGCATAAGTAGGGTAACTGTGTACCTTCGCTTCCGAAAATACGGATTATTTTTAATCGTAGAGTTGAATTCAAACCATTCATTCCTGATTTTGAACCGTTGAACAATGGATTGGAAAGGATAGATCAATCATTGGTACGGATAAAGTTTTTTTAAAGATTTCTTTCGAAGGAGATTTTAATTTTAACATGAATCTTTAACCCAAAATACATGATGAAACAGTACGTTCTTTATTCTGCCTGGATTTTTGTTGATAACGGGAATTAACCGATAAATCCGATAAGTGACTGACGAGTGAGAGCTCGTCTTTTTTTTTGCTTGGAACTTCCGCAAATTGCTTAATGATTACATACTGTGGCGTTTGTTTTCCACGAATTCACGAATTTTTACTCGGCTAATGCTTACGCTGATCGCGTGTCGCCAATAGCTTCAGCGATGGCACAAGCTATAGCAAAGGCGCAACGCACTCGTTTGGAATTATAACAAACATTATGTAACGTCATTAACATAAAGCATTAGGCACGCATCAGCCTAAGGCTGACGCGCATCTGTGGGAGACTATTTACCCCAAAATCACCGAAAGCAACGCAATGCTATCAGCTGTAGCTTCAACTTGTCCCATGTGTCCGCAACGGGTGATTTCATAAAAACCGATGTGGTGATTTTCGGCAAAAGATCGCAGTTGTAAGTTGGGAATCAACGGATCCAATTGACCTTGAATAATGGAGATGTTTTCTGCACGATCGGCCAGCAATTGTTCAGAAGAACCGCGATTGCGCATAGTTGTGGTAGACCACGCAATGGCTTCCGGATTCATCTGTTCAGCGATAGTGCAGTAGGTTTTGATTGCTTCCGAATGTTCGGCAGGAAATGCAAAGAGGTTGGGAATGGCTTCGCGAATAAAAAACACCGATTTTGTTAACACCAATTGACTCACACGATCGCGGTCGATTTTTTTTGCCGGTGAATCAGACCATGGGTGCGAGTGGAAAAGCACAAGGTGTTCCAGTAACGGATCTGTTTTTAACAATTCACACCCCACATAACCGCCGAGCGAATGCCCTACCAATTGATAGGTTGAAATAGATAACTGATCCAAGGTAGATCTCACTTGTTGTGCCATTACGCTTATTTCACATGGCAGTTCCGGATCGAAAAAACTGTTCCCGTGACCATGAAGATCGATGAGAATGCAGGTTTTGTGCTGGAAGTGCGGAATGATCTCATCCCACATAGCGCTGTCTTCCATGAAACCATGTAAAAAAACGACAGGATCTCCATTTCCGGAAATCCTGTAATTCAAAGTTGTTGAAGGGTTATTCATCGGAATAACTAAGCATTCATCAATGTTTCTATTTCGTCGGCTTCTATCGGAATGTTGCCCATCAAATTGAACGGTGCTCCCGACTCACTCACAACTACGTCGTCTTCCAGGCGAATACCCAAACCTTCTTCCGGAATGTAAATTCCCGGTTCGCAGGTAAAGACCATTCCGGCTTTGATCGGTTCGTGCCATAGACCAACGTCGTGCGTGTCGAGACCCAAGAAATGCGATGTTCCATGCATGAAGTATTTCTTATACGCAGGCCAGTTGGGGTCCTGGTTTTTAATATCGGTGCTATCGATCAGTTTTAAACCGAGCAATTCTTTTTCCATCAGGTTCCCCACTTCTTTATGGTATTCGGACATGATAGTTCCTGGCACCAATAGTGCCTGAGCAGCATTTTTTACCCGCAAAACAGCATTGTAAACCGCACGCTGGCGATCGGTAAAGCGTCCGTTGACCGGTAAACAACGTGTGAGATCAGAAGAATAATTGGCATATTCGGCCGCTACATCCAATAAAATAACGTCTCCGCTTTGGCACTGCTGATTGTTTTCAATGTAATGCAATACACACGCATTTTTACCTGAAGCGATAATGGGTGTGTAGGCAAATCCTTTTGAACGGTTGCGCAAAAACTCGTGCGAGAGCTCGGCTTCTATTTCGTATTCCCAAACCCCCGGTTTCACAAACCCGAGTAAACGACGGAATCCTTTTTCGGTAATGTTGCAGGCATTTTGCATCAATTCCAACTCGATAGCCTCTTTCACCGAGCGAATACGGTGCATAATCGGCGCGCTTTTGTGCACCTGGTGAGCAGGGTATTGTTGTTTAACATCAATGATGAAGCGGTCTTCACGCGTTTGAACGGTTGTATCAGCACGCAAATGCTCATTCGTATTGAGGTAAATTCCTTCGGCTTCGGCCATTAACTGTTTGAAAATGGTCGGAAATTGCTGAATCCACATGACGGTTTTGATTCCCGAAACGGTTGTTGCCTGTTCTTTGGTGAGTTTGGCGCCTTCCCAAACGGCAATGTGATCGTTTGTTTCGCGCAGAAATAAAATCTCGCGATGAGCAGGGTTGGTAGCGCTTGGAAAAAGGACCAATACACTCTCTTCCTGATCGGCTCCGGTAAGGTAAAAGATATCGCGGTGTTGCTGAAAAGGCATTGTAGCATCGGCGCTTACCGGGTAAATATCATTGGAATTGAACACTGCTAATGCATTCGGAACCATGTGTTGTACAAACTTCTTGCGGTTGGCAATAAAGAGTTGGGAGTCAATTGAATGGTATTTCATATCAAACAAGTTCGTTAAAAAGGAGTGCTGAAAGTACGATTTTTTGGGATAATGATTGAGGGCAGAAGGTTAAAAGGCTGTTTTCGGGTGATTTTCAGCAAAAATGACAAACGAAATTTTTTTCATTTTTTTTAGAACTACGTAAATAGATTACGTTCTTCTGGTCTCACCTTTGCTTCAACAAAAACGGAAAACATGAATACACTTTTTGATAGCATCCTCTTGAATAGTTTACAAATGGAGAGTAATTCCGAAGAAGCGGTTTTGGCGTGTACGGTTTATGAGAACGGTGAGCATTATAGCACGGAAATGGTGCTTTCGGCTACGGCAATGAATCAATTGTTGAATGAGTTGATGTGTCGTGAGATTGAATTGGATTTTGAAAACTGGAATGAAATCAAGCTTCCCGATGGTGGTTCTGTTTATCACATGCAATTGGATTTGCCCGAGCTACAACCGGTGTTTTTACCACTTTATGTGTTGCCTGAACGCGTTCGTTTATTACGTGCGTAAAAGAGCCTTTAGTTGTGTGAAAACCAACGAAATTTAGTATTTCAAAAAAAAGTTGTATTTTCGGGTCAAGTTCAATTAAGAACACTTTGGTTTGAAACGTACTACAACATGAAAAAAATTGCATTCTTATTCTTATTCGGCTCTGTTTTTTTGGCAGGTTG
>JBILJP010000427.1:0-4142 GCA_044377135.1 Fluviicola sp. | reverse complement strand
GCAAACATTTACGCAGAAGTAATGGGTGGCGGAATGTCGGGTGATGCTTATCACATGACAGCACCACATCCGGATGGAATCGGTGCGCGAAACGTAATGATTGCAGCATTGGAAGACGCAGGTCTTTCCCCTGACGCAGTTGATTATGTAAACGTTCACGGTACGTCAACACCTTTGGGCGATATCGCTGAAACAAAAGCAATCTTGCAGGTTTTCGGTGAACATGCCTACAAACTCAATATCAGTTCAACCAAATCCATGACGGGTCACCTATTGGGAGCAGCAGGAGCTATTGAAGCTATTGCATGTATTTTGGCAGTGAAACATGATATTGTTCCTCCTACTATTAATCACTTCACAGACGATCCTGAAATCGACAACCGTTTGAATTTCACGTTCAACACTCCGCAAAAACGAACTGTTGATGTTGCATTGTCAAATACCTTTGGTTTCGGTGGTCACAATACGTCTGTGATTGTTCGAAAATTTAAAGGCTAGTTGCGGTTTAAATTCCCATTCTTAGCAGGACGAAAGTCGCAGGAAGATCTTGATCTTATCCGCTTTTTTATTGAAAAATTCGGCTATAGACCCAGAAATTTGGAACTGTTTTACGAAGCAATTACCCATCGTTCCATAGCTTTTGCTACGCCGAAAGAATTTTCAAATGAACGCCTGGAATTTCTCGGTGATGCCATTTTGGATGCCATTATTGCTGAATTTCTGTTTCAAAAATTTCCGGATCAAGACGAAGGTTACCTCACCAAAGTAAAATCAAAGGTGGTTTCCCGAAAAACACTTTCCGATTTGGGTGAAGAACTGGAGTTGCGCAAAATTCTTCGCTATAACAAAGGCCGGTCCATTAATTTGGCTTCCCTGGAAGGAAATGCATTCGAAGCAATTATTGGTGCTATTTACCTTGATAGCTCGTTTGAATCGGTCAAAAAAATCTTGCATCACCATATTTTCCGCAAGTATGTAGATTTGAATAAAATCCTGATCGAAGAGATTGATTTTAAATCGAAACTGTTTATCTGGAGCCAGAAACGTCGCTTGGAACTGGAGTTTCAAGTACTTCTGGAGGAAAATACACATGGAACCTGGAAATATGAAGTAATGGTTCAGGTCAACGGAACAAATTACGGAAAAGGAACCGGAGCTTCCAAAAAGATTGCCGAGCAAGCCGCCGCCCGCGAAACGCTCATTTTGATGGGAGAACTCTAGGCGCGATTCTTCAATACAAAGACTTCCAATAAACGCTCAATTTCAATAGCAAAACAGATTTCACAAGATGTTTGATGCTTGATTTTTGATGAAATCGGGATTAAGAATTAAAGCTAAAGGAAACCTGAACCTATCAATAGAAGTTGACTTTTCGTTAAGAGGAGAAGCCCAATCAAAAATCAAGCATTCACCATCAAACATATGAATAAGGTTTATTCACATTCCGGTGATCAAAAGATAATTCAAAAGCCCGAATCAACTGCCCGCTATCTCCCGTATTATGGTTAATTTAGTGGCTCATTCCAAGAGTATGAGCAAACAGAAGCGACACCTACTTTCTTTGGAAACTTCGGTTGATTTTGAATTGATTGGCATATGTTCCCATCACAGTGATTATCGTTTAACATGGGGGCTCAATCAGGAACTGCGACTTCAATTGGCCAAAAGTGATGAACTGTTTGCGATTACGAATAAAAAGGGTCAGATTGTTTCGGAACACTCTTATTACTTTTGGTTCGATCCCGAAAATCAAATCGAATTTTACCTGATCAAGAATAAAAGTGAAGGAAAGTTTTTAATTCCCGAGCGCAATCAGATTGACTATTTTTTGTTTGTTCGCGACAACGTGACCCTTGAAATGGAAGATCTGTTGGAAGATGTAAAGAAAATTAATAGCGTGATGGCTGCTTATCTGTTTGAACCTGAAAGCTTGCCTTCTGCTGAACAAATTATATTTTAATGAAAAAAACGAAAATTGTTGCCACGTTGGGCCCCGCTTCAACAAGCGATAAAGAAGTACTGCGTCAAATGATGCTGGAAGGTGTGAATGTATGCAGATTGAACTGTTCACACGGTTCGCACGAAGATCACAAGCGCAACATCGACATGATCCGCGAATTGAATGCCGAAACCGGTTTGAATGTGGCTATTTTGGCCGATTTGCAAGGACCGAAGATTCGCACCTATGAAATGGAAAACAACGGTGTGATGATGGAAAATGATTCCATCGTTACCATTGTAACCGACAAAATTGTAGGAAACGCTGAGCGCTTTGGGATTAGCTACAAGCAAATGCCCAGAGATGTGAAACCGGGTGAGCGTATTTTGCTCGACGATGGTAAACTGATGATGGAAATTGTAGCGACTGACGGTTTAACGGAAATCAAAGCCAAGGTCATTCACGGTGGAATTTTGTCGTCTAAAAAAGGGGTTAACCTTCCGAATACGTATATTTCACTTCCTTCGTTGACCGAAAAAGACCGCGAAGATCTTGATTTTGCATTGAACGAAGATGTGGATTGGATCGGACTGTCATTTGTGCGTTCAGCACGTGATATCATCGAATTGAAACACATTATTTCTCAGCAACACCGTAAAGCGCGTGTTATTGCAAAAATCGAGAAGCCAGAAGCAGTAGAAGACATTGATGAGATCATCAAGGTAAGTGATGCGTTAATGGTAGCTCGTGGCGATTTGGGTGTGGAGGTTCCTTACCAAAATGTGCCATTGATTCAAAAAATGCTGATCCGTAAAGGGCATTTATACGCCAAACCTGTAATTGTTGCTACCCAGATGATGGAAAGCATGATTACCAACATTTCGCCAACCAGAGCCGAAGTAAATGACGTGGCGAATGCCGTACTCGACGGAGCAGATGCGGTGATGCTTTCGGGTGAAACTTCGGTTGGGAAATTTCCGATTGAAGTGATTAAAACCATGGCAAATATCGTGAATGAGATGGAGAAATTTGATGGAATCTACCACAAAGAACAATTGCCAGAGAAGTCACAATCACGTTTTATCTCCGATTCAATATGCTTCAACGCTTGTCGTTTGGCTCAACGTGTAGAGGCAGATGCGATCATTACAATGTCTTACTCGGGTTATACGGCTTATAAAATCGCTTCACAACGTCCGAACGCACCAATTTTTGTGTTCACTGCGAATAAAGAAATCCTTACGCAACTCAACCTGGTTTGGGGCGTGAAATCGTTTTATTACGACAAAAAAGTAAGCACCGATCATACTATTGCCGATATCAAGTATTTGCTCACCAAAGAAGGTTTGTTGAAACAAGGTGATTTGGTGATCAATATCGCTTCTATTCCGATCGAGGAAAATGGAAAATCGAATATGTTGAAATTGAGTTACGTAGAATAATCGTTTACCTTTTCGGTAAACCAAAAAGCGCTTTGATAATTCCATCGAAGCGCTTTTTCATTTTGTGTCAGATCCATTGTTTTGGATGCGGTTCCTACGAAAACTTAGTTTTGTTTGGGGTTCACCGACAAGTCGATGAACAGGTTTTGTTTCCCACGAATGCACGAATTTTTCGCGCGCCTAACGGACGCGCTATTTAATCATCAATGTATGTTATCCAACATGCGAGTCCGTTAGGCGAGCTGAATTCGTGCATTCGTGGGAATCTTTTTACACTACTAATTTGTCCGTTAACGGATGAATCATCCGTGGAAATCTTGGCTACTTAATCGCAAAACGAGCCGCAATGGCCGCACCGAAATAAACATCTGTGTAAGGGAAGATCGTAACTGCCGGACCTGCATCTACGGCAAGGTTTAGCGGAATTTCGGTAAAGGTATATTCCAGACCCAAAACGCCGTCAATTCCACCGTAGCTTCCGCGGTCATAATACTTGTTTTTGTAGTAATGACCTTCATTGTAGCCATAGTTCCAAAAACCAAGATGACCACCAACTCCCCAGTACCATTCAAAACCTTCTCCTAAACCGTAGTTTTTTTCATACAATCCCTGAATGAAAAAATCGTGTCTTCCGCCACCTAAACGAAATTCGCCTGCTGAAGCTCCAAAGAAATGTTTAAGATTAAGCGATCCGTAATATGGGAAACCGCCTTTGATACCGATTGCGGTTTTGTACTGTTGCCCCACTGCCGTAGAGAGCA
>JBILJP010000428.1:0-4142 GCA_044377135.1 Fluviicola sp. | reverse complement strand
AACAGCAATGATCAACTTCCGGCGAACGAAATCATTTGGCTTTTTCTACGTTTTTGGATGATTGTGTTCTGCTCATCTTTGTTTCACTTTTCCAGTATTGCATGGTTATGAATGAAATGACAGCACTAGAAGCCATTCCTTCTAACAGCAACGCCAAACAAGCATGACCGAGACTTATTTTGTTATTCCACAGTAAGCCATCTTTAAAATGACTGATAAATTCGGGATTAATCAATGTAACATAGACCGAAAAACTGATCACCGATAAAATAACCGCTAAGGTATTGGCCATAAATAAGGAAGCTAGAGCTCCGAAATAATCATTCTCAAAAACACGCATGTTGTGAAAACGCGCCAAACGATTGGTAAAATGAATCACAATTACAACGTTGATCAGTCGCAAAAAAGCCACGTTTTCCAACCCGAACAACTTCATAAGCAAAAATAAGAGCGCGATACCGGAGTAAATGTACAATCCGAATCGCAGTGTTTGAGCTTGATTTTTCATGACAGACCGTTTTAGTGTCCGGAGAAGTTACAATAAAAAATCGTACTTTCAAATTTGATAATGAACCACTTATACGTTTTTTTTTGAATTCATGGAAAACCAAAGTCAGTTCGCTCATTTATTTCAAGCGAGACTCCGCTCTTTTTGACGATTAATACCATCATCACTAATTGCTGTTTACACTCCCAGACTGTTACCAATTGAATACCTAAAAGTTCCAACCGAACACTTACAAGTTCCAACCGACCATTTAGAAGCGCCAACCGAGGACTTACACGCGCCAACCGCGTACCGACAAGTTCCAACCGACCATTTACAACCACCAACCGTGTACTGACAAGTTCCAACCGACCATTTACAACCACCAACCGAGGACTTACACGCGCCAACCGCATACCGACAAGTTCCAACCGACCATTTACAACCACCAACCGAGGACTTACACGCGCCAACCGCGTACCGACAAGTTCCAACCGACCATTTACAACCACCAACTGTACGCTTACTAGCTCCAACCGAACTCTTGCAACCACAATTTGAGGCTTACGAGTTCCAATCTTTCACTTACAAACCCTTTCCGCCTCAAGCATTATCCAACCACAGTCGTACAAACACCAACACAACAATTACACCTTCCAAGCGCCCGCCACCGAACCTGATGCTAAAGCTAGAATCGCGTCAGTAATTGCTGGAAAGAAAAAGCACTGCTTTTGATGTTCATAATGGCAGTTTCTATTCGATTATCATCCTGCTACGATAATCTTGATGCTTTCGCATCGGCTTATCTTTGATGGCCATGATGGCTTTGATGAAACCAGCGCCTGGAATGAGCAATGAAAGGAGCCATTTGATTCCCGCTTCGATCACTTTGGTGATCAACATTTGCTCCTGAGGCGCACACGTCCTTGATGGCGTCGATGATGGTTTACTCCTGAGGCGCACACGTCCTTGAGGTCAGAGAATTTCTCTTTGGCAAATTCCCACAAGCCCATGATACCGCCAGAGCGCATGGTTTTGAAGATGGAGAAACCTGCATCCGCACCTGTTTCAAGTGCGTTTACAGCCGGTTCGCCCATCATTTTCACCGATTTCATGCGGAGCATATCCCAACCAATGCCCAGAACTTGGAGAACAAGGTTGAAGATGCCGCTGAGGCTGAAAATGTCTTCCAGTATCGTATGCCCGTTGGGCCAATGGTTCCTGTTAACTATTCTAATAAACCATCTAATGAGTATTTCCAGATAAGGGAGAACTCTTCAAATTAAGACAACTCATTGATTGCCTTTTCAAAAGCTTCCTTGATCTTTTTATCTTCAAGAACCCAATCCTCTAATGAGTATTTTTCTAAATCTTGCAGAAACTCCTTTTTATTCCATTTAGAAATCAACTCTAAAATAATAAGAATATTATATTCCCAATCTTCGGTTTCAAGCATTTTAATTAAATATCTCGCAGACTCTTCTTTATCAAAATACTTTATAAAATTTAATGCTGTTGCTCTAACTCTTGCAGAAATATCAGTTAAACAATTAACAATATCCGGAAGAGCGTTTTCTTCTTTTTTTCGAATCAGGTACTCTATGATTTCTTCCTGTGCATGTCCGCTATATTCATCAAAAGATTCGATAACATTTAGCGCTTTTAATAATATGTCAACGGTTTCATCATGGTCTAATTCGATTAGAAACTCTACATAAAATAATTTATCTTCTGTTTCCTTGTGAAGAATAGCTTCAGAAGCCAAATCAAAAGCGTTTTTTTCCTGCTGACGCTTGATCAATGATTTTAAAACAAGCTCTAGTTTAAATTCGGAATTTGAGGAATCATTCTCCTTGTTAATTCGAGATAGCAGATTTCTGGAATAGTCAATAATAATATTATTATAATCCTCTGGAAGCTCAGTTATGTCTTCAACACACTTTTCAGCAACATCTGTATAACTTGAATCATCAGCAATTTCCATTTCAAGATTGTTTAGTATACTATCTATTGCTTTTTGTTTTTCAATCTCCATAGTTATTTCATTTTGACAAGTTTAGCAATGATTCTAATTCGTGCAATTCTTGAATTTACAATTTGCAAGGGATCGGTTATCTCCCAATTTTTCGGAGTAATCCCATAATTCAAAACTTTTTCCTTTCCTGTTTCTTTTTTAGGTTCAAGTTTAAGTACAACTATTCCTTTCTCATCCTTTTTCCTCACATCATGCTTCCTAAACTCATTTCTGGTATGATGATCGCCTTGTTCAACACGTGCTGTTTTAGGGTCCTCCAAGACTTCTTTTGTTCCTTTTACGAAATCAATTTGAACTAAGTATTCGTACATTTCTTGGATACTTTTATCATTTTTCTCAATTCCTTCTTCTCCTTTTCTCTTCATTAATTTTTTGGAATATTCAGCATCAGTCGCAAGAAATGGTTGTCCTTTCGGATTCCCTTTTTTTATTTTTCGTTTTTTATTGTCTTTATCATGAGTTCGTATACCTAATTTCTTTTCCTTCCTCAACACATCAATTTCTTCGAGATTCATGGCGCGGAATAGCGAATATAATTGATCTGATTCATCAATTGGTCTTTTTTCATCAGCAAAATCATCTCGAATTAATTCATCTACTTCAACAATTTCAACCCCGTCCTTTTCTGGGTTCACTTTTCCATGAATATGAAATTTATCTTTTCCGCTTGAAACTAATTTTAAGTCCTCAAGTAAATACTTTGCCTCAATCTTTTTTAGTTTTTTGTCAACCTCTTTTTTAGAGTGTTTTCCTGATGATATGAATTTAGTTCCTTCCTGAACCCCCAAATCAAGATCTTTCTTCATTTCAGCCTGACTCCGTGTATCATTTTCTGGCTTCGAACCTTTTTTCTTCTTCCCAATCCCCAGCTTCCGCATCAACTTACGTCCTGCTCTCTTAGCTTTTTTGAAAAGGTCACGTACCACTTTATCCACACGTTTACGGATCTTCTTGAAGATTTTCTGAACCCGTTTCGCCAAATCACCTAGACCAATAAGTTTGGCAAAGAGTCCAATTACCAGAACAATCAGCTTAGAAAGACCAAACTCGAAGGCTTTGGCCACACCGGCTACAGATCCAGAAGCAAGAGCAAGGATGGCTTCGGTGATTGCTGGAATGAGCATGATGGCGGTTTCAACAAAGAATACCACAATGTCTTTGATGGCCATGATGGCTTTGATGAAGCCGGCACCCGGAATGAGCAATGAAAGGAGCCATTTGATTCCCGCTTCGATCACTTTGGTGATCAACATTTGCTCCTGAGGCGCACACGTCCTTGATGGCGTCGATGATGGTTTACTCCTGAGGCGCACACGTCCTTGAGGTCAGAGAATTTCTCTTTGGCAAATTCCCACAAGCCCATGATGCCGCCAGAGCGCATGGTTTTGAAGATGGAGAAACCGGCATCCGCACCTGTTTCCAATGCGTTTACGGTTGGTTCACCCATCGATTTGACTGCTTTCATCCGCAGCATATCCCAACCAACACCCAAAACTTGCATTACCAGACTGAAAATACCGCTCAGGCTGAAAATATCTTCCGGTATCGTAATGCCCATTGGCCCCATGGTTCCGGTGAGCCATTCCAATAAACCGCCCAATAAGTGTTTTTGAATGTTGG
>JBILJP010000085.1:0-14922 GCA_044377135.1 Fluviicola sp. | reverse complement strand
TATGTGATACCCATGTTTAGCCCGGAGCCACAGCGCAATAAAGTTAAAGTCGATTTACAATTACCAGGTGTGTTTCTTATCCATCATTTGGAACAATTGGATCCCGAAAAATTGCTGATCAATGGTTTAAAAGCAGAGCTGGTACAGCGTTTTACCGATGATTCGTTGTTGGTCGCCATTCCGGAAGCTGAGGGAACCAATTATGAGTTTGTTTACGGCGAAGATACCTTGCGCAAACCAGTGACGGAGAAAGAAATGAAAACACCTTTCCGAATCCGAACACAAGGCACTTCTACCAAATGGAAACAAGGTGATTCGTTGTTTTTTGAGGTCAATGATGTGATCCGTGAAGTCAAACAAACCGACCTTTCAGTCATTTCTGCTAAAGGAAATCAAGTTCCGTATTCGATCGTTACTACCGGAAAAAATCAGTGGTGCATTATCCCCGACGCAAAAACAAGTCAATCGTTCAGCGTCCATTTCAATAAAGCGGCAGTTGTTGGAACACACGCGGTGAATGATTCGCTTACCATCAATTATACGACTTTGCTTCCGGCCGATTTGAGTACACTCAAACTCAATTGCCCTGATTTAGATGGACAGTGGGTGGTTGAATTGATTCAAAACGAAAAAGCATTGTATTCGATGATCAAACCCGAATCTGTCCAATCGGTTGTTTTTAGGGAATTGGAACCAGGTCAGTATGCGGTTCGCTGCATTCGCGATAGCAACAAAAACGGCAAATGGGATACGGGGAATGTAGCCGAAAAATCTCAGGCCGAACAAGTGCTTCGTTACACGTTAACGCAGAAATTGCGCGCCAATTGGGAGGTCGAAGAGACTTTGACGCTGCAGCCATGAGCACGCCGGATACCATCTCGAAAGCCTTCAGTAAATGGCGCATCTATGCTGCTTTATTATTGGGTTTGGGCATTTCAGGTTGGTTGTTCTACCGCAGCATGTCGCAGGTTGAATTTGAAGAAGTGAAACCCGGCTCCGGAACACATTCTTGGGTCGATACCAATAAAAACGGTCGCATCGACTGGAATCTGACTTCCGAATTTCATCCGCAACAACACGGAAATTACAGTCAGCAAAGTGCCTGGCAAGTTATCGCTGATATCGAATGGTCGACCCATACTTTTTTCTGGATTTTTATGGCTTTGCTCGCAATGGTAGGCCGCGATTTGGCTTACATGTGGCGCATCCGCATTCTCACGCGAAACGAACTTTCATGGCGCAGAAGTTTTTCGGTGATCATGTTGTGGGAATTTGCTTCTGCACTGGCTCCGGGCGTATTGAGTGGTGCAACTGTAGCCATGTTTATTCTGAATCGCGAAAAAATTGCATTGGGAAGATCAACCGCCATTGTGATCATCACCGCATTTTTCGATAACCTGTTTTACGTTTTGCTTATTCCGCTGGTGTTTCTGGTGGTTTCTTCAGATGATTTGTTCCCTTCAACGGTGGATAGCACGGGCGCGGTGATCACTTTGTTTTGGACAGGATTCTCCGTCTTTGCGGTGTTGTGTTTGGTGCTTTACCTCAGTTTGTTTCAATTTCCGTTTTTACTGAGGGGAATGCTCGGATCGGTGACAAACCTTCCGTTTTTGCGTCGCTGGAAACCAAATGCATTGCAAGTAGGAAATGATGTGGCGCAAACCGCAGTCACACTGAAAAATGAACCGTTCTCGTTTTGGGCAAAAACGTTTTTAGCCACTTGTTCGTCCTGGATTTCGCGTTACTTAGTCATTAACTGCATTTTACAAGCCTTCATCAGTTTAGGATTGTTGCAGCATGTTCAGGTACTGGCCAAACAATTGGTTTTGTGGATGTTCTTGCGGATTTCTCCCACTCCGGGTGGAAGCGGTGCTGCCGAATGGGCGTTTAGCGAATTGTTGTCGGATCTCACTTCCAGTGCTATTTTATTAGCCGGAATGGCGGTTTTGTGGCGAATGATCAGCTATTTTCCGTACTTGCTCATCGGGTCGATTATTTTGCCGAGATGGCTGAAACGGAAATTCGATGATTGATGTTGGATGAGACTTTTGGTAAGTGGATGATTGCAGTAAACAAAGAAGGATGGCTAAATTTCTTGTAGGAAGATTAGCCCAATTCAACATCAAGCATCAAAAATCAAGCATTATCAATGCGTTCAGCATTGAGTTAAGGAAAAATATCCTATCTTTGCACCTCCAAAATGGCTAAAAACATGTCTACAGGAATTAAAATATTTGCCGGAAGAGCTTCCAAAATACTCGCAGAACAAGTCGCAACGAAGTTTGGGACCACGCTTGGTGATGTAAAAGTGTTGGAGTTTAGCGATGGCGAATTTCAGCCTTCCTTTGAAGAAACCGTTCGCGGTCAAGATGTGTTTATTGTACAATCAACCATGCCTCCTACAGAAAACCTGTTCGAGTTGTTGTTGATGGTAGATGCTGCAAAACGTGCTTCGGCGCGTAAAATCATTGCGGTCATTCCGTATTTCGGATTTGCACGTCAAGATCGTAAAGACAAGCCACGTGTTGCTATCGGTGCTAAATTGATTGCCAACATGTTGCAGGCTGCGGGTGTGAATCGTGTGATGACGATGGATTTGCATGCTGACCAGATTCAAGGATTCTTCGAAGTACCGGTAGATCACTTATTTGCTTCTACCTTGTTTTTCAACGAAATGAAAGCCTTGGATAACGGAAACCTGATTATGGCAGCGCCAGATGCAGGTGGAGCAAAACGTGCCAATGCATACGCCAAAAAATTGAACACCGGATTAGCTATTTGCCACAAACAACGTAAAAAAGCCAACGAAGTAGCTGAAATGACGGTGATTGGTGAAGTAGCCGGAAAAGATGTGATTTTGATCGATGATATGTGCGATACAGCAGGTACATTGACCAAAGCCGCTGAATTGTTTATTGAAAAAGGAGCAAAAAGTGTTCGTGCATTTTGTACGCATGCAGTGCTTTCCGGTCCGGCAATGGAGCGCATCAACAATTCTCAACTCACCGAATTAATTGTAACGGATACCATTCCGTTGAAAGAAAAAAGCGACAAAATCCGCGTGGTTTCCGTTGCTGATTTGTTTGCCGACGTGATCAATCGTTTGGTACACAATGAATCCATAAGT
Source organism: Fluviicola sp. (assembly GCA_044377135.1). GTDB lineage: Bacteria > Bacteroidota > Bacteroidia > Flavobacteriales_D > Crocinitomicaceae > Fluviicola. The sequence goes on along the minus strand of JBILJP010000085.1, from coordinate 11,795 downwards.
ACACATTTTATAATCTCATAATAATTAACATGAAAGTATCACAATTGAGCGGTTCGCTAAGATCGAACGTAGGGAAAAAGGATGCTAAAGCAACGAGAGATGCAGGGATGGTTCCTTGCGTACTTTACGGGCAAGGCACTCAAACGCATTTTGCCGTAAAGGACATTGCTATTGAGAAATTGGTTTTTAATCCGGATGTATTCCAAGTTGAATTGGACATTGAAGGAACAAAAGCTACAGCAATCATTCAAGAATTGCAACAAAATCCAATCACGGATAAAGTAACGCATATTGATTTTCTTCAATTAGACCCGAAAAAACCAGTTAAAATTGCACTTCCTGTGCGTTTGACAGGTGCTTCTCGTGGTGTATTGGCCGGAGGTAAATTGTTACAAGTTTACCGTCGTTTGAAAGTAATTGCTTTGCCTGGAGATCTTCCTGAAGCAATTATTGTTGACATCACTAAATTGCGTATCGGTCAATCGATTCGTGTAGGTGATTTGGAAACACTAACAACAGGTTTGAAATTTGTTGATGCTAAAAGTGCAGTTGTAGTTTCAGTTAAAATGGCTCGTGGTGCTTCTAAAGCAGCTGAGGCAGATGACGAAGACGAAGACTAGTCTTAAGCGATCAAACATCATTTAAAACACCCTTGTCCGCCTCAGGCAGACAAGGGTGTTTTTTTATGCTTATTTCTTAAACTAGATTCTCTGTGGTTGCTGAATTACCATGATCTTATTTCTTACTCTGTTTCTTTGTGGTTGCGCGATTTATCGCGCAATAGTAACTATTCAAAAGAATTAAATAAAGAGCAGGTAATTATTGATGGCACGCGATTTATCGCGCACCTAGACCAAATCTTTGAAAAAAGGGGAGAACATCTTATTCATAAGTAATGATGAACACATCTTCATCATCCTTTTTGAATAATTTTTCCTCGCGGGCATATTTCTCCAAGGCATAACCATGCTTCAATTCGCGCAGGGTTTTCTTGGTTTCGTTGAGCTTGAGGGTTACTTCCGACTGATCGGTGCGCAGCTTGGAAAGCTTGCGATTCTGGGTTAGAATAGAAAACAAATCGATATCGTCCAAAAACAAGTTATACACCAGAAAGATCACTAGTGTAAGGATGTACTTGTTGCGAAACCATTTGAGGTACTTAACCATAATCCAAAGATACAATGATCCTCATCTCGGCTTGTTTCCTGTATTAAAAAGATATGCTCTTTGGATTGTTAATTCCATTCCTTAATCCACTGTGGGTACGCGATTAATCGTGTACACACGCGAAATCAAAAATCATATAAAAACAAAAAAGCCCCCGCACAGCGGAGGCTTTAAATCTTACAGAAGGTGAAAATCAATTCACAATCTCATCATATTTTGCTTTGAACTCTTCGTCTTCTTCAAACCATTGAGCCACTTTGCCCAATAAGGTTTTGGCTTTGTCAACCTGACGGCTTGAAACATAACATTCAGCCGTTTGGATCACACCCATTTTGAACAATTGTACATCTGCAGGACTCCAATTTTCGATTGTTTCCAAAGCAGCGATTTTTTTATCTGTTTCTTTCCAGCAGGCATTGGCTCCTCCTTTATCGGCATTACGGAATTTGCAAGCGCCTTCCATTAATTTTGCTCCGATACTGTTAGCGTCTAGTTTGTAGTATTTCAGCACCCAAGAACTCGCTTTTTTGTAGTCGGGAACCGAAACATCATTAGCAATCATTTCCACTAAACTCATTTTGAATTCATCGAAAAACTCAACGTACTCGCGTTGTACATCACCTGCTTTATCCAATTTCATACACTTACCTACCGCACCGATTGCGTCTTTGTAAGCGTTTTTGTATTTCTCATCGGCAGCACCGCTTTGAGAGATTTTGTATAACCCACGTGCTAACCACATGAACGGTAATGCATCGGTTTTGGATTTATCCTTTTGGGTATAGCTTTCAGATGATTTTACCAGCTTTTCGTAATTTCCATCTGCATAAAGAATGCGTAAATCATCGTACGTAGGACCTTGCGCGTTTACAAAGCCTGCGATTAACAATGCGGTCGCTAAAACCAGTTTTTTCATGACAATTTATTTTTGGTTGAGGTCATAAGACCAATTACTATGCCGAATGTACAATTATTTTTTTATTTCCTTCTTCCGACTAGACTATTCAGCACTCTTGATCAGCAACTTCAGGATACTTTGGGCCGCTTTCGAAATTTTTGTTCCCGGTCCAAATACTCCAAACACTCCTGCGTCATAGAGAAAATCATAATCTTGTGCGGGGATAACTCCTCCGGCTACCACCATTACGTCAGGTCGGCCTAAAAGTTTCAATTCTTCAATTACTTGTGGAACTAACGTTTTATGACCAGCGGCTAATGAAGAGACTCCCAAGACATGCACATCGTTTTCAACCGCTTGTTTTGCAGCCTCTTTTGGGGTTTGGAACAAAGGCCCAATGTCTACATCAAAACCAATGTCGGCAAACGAAGTTGCGATTACTTTCGCACCGCGGTCATGACCATCTTGTCCCATTTTTGCAATCATGATACGCGGACGTCTTCCTTCCAGGGCTGCAAATTGCTCAACCAGCTTGCGCGCTGTTTCAAAATCTTCATCATTCATACTTTCTGCCGAATAAACACCACTAATTGATCGGATAGTAGCTTGGTGACGACCGTATACTTTTTCCAATGCCATGGATATTTCACCCAACGATGCCCGCTCACGTGCACATTCAATGGCAATGGCCAACAAGTTATCTTCTCCCGAACGCGCAGCGGCTTCCAGTTTGGTCAATAACTCATCTACACGCTGTTGGTTACGATTGGCTTTCATGGCATTCAACCGCACAATCTGCGAATCGCGGACTTTGGTGTTATCAACCTCCAAAATATCCATCGCGGCTTCTTTTTCCAGCTGATAACGGTTAACGCCAACGATGATGTCTTTTCCGGCATCGATCCGCGCTTGTTTGCGTGCAGCGGCTTCTTCAATCCGCATTTTCGGAATTCCGGTTTCAATCGCTTTTGCCATTCCGCCGAGTTCTTCCACCTCTTCGATCAGTTTCCAGGCTTCATCGGCCAATTCCTGCGTCAGTTTTTCTACATAATAACTTCCGCCCCACGGATCAATGAAATCGGTCATTCCCGTTTCTTGTTGCAGGTAAATCTGGGTATTACGAGCAATTCGGGCCGAGAAATCAGTTGGAAGGGCAATGGCTTCATCCAAGGCGTTGGTGTGCAATGATTGGGTACCGCCAAATCCGGCCGCCATTGCTTCTACACATGTTCGCGCAATGTTGTTAAACGGATCTTGTTCGGTCAAACTCCAACCCGATGTTTGACAATGCGTACGCAAAGCCAGCGATTTTTCGTTTTTCGGTTGGAATTGTGCCACCAATTTTGCCCATAGCATTCGTCCTGCGCGCATTTTAGCAATCTCCATGAAGTGATTGGTGCCAATGGCCCAAAAGAAGCTTAAACGTGGCGCAAACGTGTCTACCTCCATGCCGGCTTGTATTCCTGCGCGTAAGTATTCCAATCCGTCGGCTAAAGTATAGGCCAATTCGATACTTGCTGTAGCGCCGGCTTCTTGCATGTGGTAACCCGAAATGGAAATCGAGTTGAAGCGCGGCATGTGTTCTGAAGTATATGCAAAGATGTCTGCAATAATACGCATGGATGGCAACGGCGGGTAAATGTAGGTGTTACGCACCATGAACTCTTTCAGAATGTCGTTTTGAATGGTTCCCGAAAGTTGTTCTTGTTTCACCCCTTGTTCTTCAGCCGCAACAATGTAAAAGGCCATAATCGGCAAAACTGCCCCGTTCATGGTCATGGAAACCGACATTTCATCCAACGGAATTTGGTCAAATAAAATGTTCATATCCAGGATGGAATCAATGGCCACTCCGGCTTTTCCGACATCTCCCTCCACGCGTTCGTGATCAGAATCGTACCCGCGGTGTGTGGCCAAATCAAAAGCAACGGAAAGTCCTTTTTGTCCGGCAGCAAGGTTCCTTCTGTAAAAAGCGTTTGATTCCTCAGCGGTGGAAAATCCGGCATATTGACGAACCGTCCACGGTCTGATCGCATACATCGAACCATAAGGTCCACGCAAAAAAGGCGCTTTCCCGCTTACGAAACCCAAGTGTTCCGCATCCGCAATGGATGAAGGATTGTAATAATTGTTCAGACCTATTTTTTCTGCCGTCATGAAGACGTCTTTCGTTGGAGTTCCCTCACGAGATTCCGCCGTCAGTTGGATGTGTTGAAAGGATTTACGTATCATGACAATGAGATCTCGTTTTCAATAATTAATGCAGGTACTGTTTTCCAGCCTGATGGAGCAGAATGCCATTCGTGTTGAATAGGATCGGGGTTTAAAAAGGCATTGATCCCGATCAACGTTGCTTTTTTCTCGCGAACAGAGGTTACACGTTGTTGTGCTTTTTCTCGGATATCACCCGAAAGCGTGTCAACAACCGTTTTATCCGATAAGCCGCCATTGGCTTCGATCCACTGAAAAGAAACCCAGGCACGTTCGGCTATAGCGTTGGTCAAATCGTCGATGGCATAACTACCGCCCGAAGGATCAATGACTTTGTCTAAGTACGATTCTTCTTTGAGTACCAACGAAATATTGGTGGCCATACGTTGTGTAAAGGTGGTGTTGGCGTTGGTAGCATGCCAATCGTAAGGTTGAATCACCAATTGTTGAATTCCGCCTACAATAGCCGACATTGCTTCTGTTGTCTGACGCAATAGGTTGGAATACGGATCTTTCAGACTCGTATGCACACATCCGGTTTGAGAGGTGATGTAAGCCGCGCCGGAACATTCGTGCTCGGGTGCATATTCGCTTACAATGCGCGACCAAGCCATTCTGAAAGCACGCAATTTGGCAATTTCGTAAAAGTATTGATTGCCGATTCCGAAAATAAAGTGAATGTTGGCCGATGCATCGTCTACCGAAAGTCCTTGCTCCATTTGCGCGACCAATAAATCATGTCCTTCTGCCAGGGCAATGGAAATTTCTTGCCACGTTGTACCACCCGATTGTTGCACCAGGTTAGCCTGCACGGCGAAAGGTTTTACCGCAAGCGAAGCACATTGTTTGGCGTACTTCAGCTGGTCTGCCGTATTTTCAGCTACAACTGCTCCCGGGAAATTTCCTAAAAAGGAAAGGAAGGCCTCGGTTTGTGTAATCGTCTTCGGATAAAAGGTTGTGTGGATGTATTGTAAATCAACTTCGTTGAAAAGTGCAGCGAAATCGATGTTACTTTCTGAAGTTGCTTGAATGACCAATGCAGTGGTTCCAGCCATCAGTAATTCCAGAATCAGTTTGTTCGATGTTTGTTCGCTCTCAAGACGAATACAACTTCCAATGTGCCAATCGTTGTCTGTTGTTCTGCTTCCACGCGTATAAGGCAACAATCCCGGATCGGAAAACGCCTGTGGCTGATCTTCGCGATGCAGGTATGCAGGAAGTGAAATTTCCTCAATGCGATTGAACTTCTGGAGCTTGTCCATCGATTCACCCTTGAGTTCTTTTTGCAAAAGTTCCAACCAATCGTGTTTGGAAGTCGGGGGAAACGATGCGAATAATTTGGACATAAGTCGTACTTTAATCTAATGTTTCTACTGTTGATGTCGGTTTGGGCGGGTGCTGTGTTAGCTTTACGTAAGCGCCTGTTGAAATAAAGGTTGCTAATACAGGAGCGATAAACAACCCGATGTAAGGTATATTGAAAATAAGCATAAAGATAGAACCTGTAACCAGCATGTAACTCATTTTGGAAAAGGAGAAACCAATACTGGCTAAAGTGGATACGCCATGACGTTCTAAACTGTAATCGTAAAAGGCAAAGCCGAAAAAGAAGGCATTGATGAGGAAAAACATAATCGGATCCAGAAAATCAGAACCGGGTAAAATCCACGAAAGTATCCACCATCCAATAACACATGTGATTTCAAATACGATGGCGATCATGGCCACAAATACGGCGCGGAGCAAATCGTTGAGCACCTGAATGAAGCTTGTTTCAAATTTCCGGCCAGTGATTTCACTGTCAAATCGCTCAGACAACACACTGTTGAAAGGAGACAAGAGTGTGAGCACAACGAACTGTATGATCATATATATGATCATTTCAATAACATTGAAGGTGCCTCCGATAAACCAAGAGATTAAACCGCCGACTAATGGGATGTCTTCTGTCCAGCTGGTTGCTCCTTCTAACGTTTCGGTAACGGTTAGAATGGAAAAAAACATAAGCCCCACAGCAAGTCCCGGAATAAAGAAAAGCCACAATTTACCCTTCGCCAGCGTTTCAAACGTAGCCTTGATGCCGTAGATATGGTTTTCAATGACTTTCATAATCGGGATTTGTTTCGTTGCTCAAATATAAAAAAGAAGTTGTACTTTTAATGGTAACTTTTACGCTTTGGCATGAGAGTTGCTAAAACTCCTAAAAAAGAAATGATGAATACGATCTTGAAATTTGGATTTGTTTTGACTATCGGACTTTTAAGTTCGGCTGCATATGGTCAAGAACCGCAATTGAAGAAAAGTGAGCCTGTTTCTGTTGGGCCTAGAAAAACCAGTAGTACTCCAACCGAAAAGCCTGCAACAAGCTCGCCGACACAACGTAAAAAGACACCGATTGTTGCTACAGAAAAGCTTCCAGCTAAAAAACTGGCAACAAAACCAGAAAAAACGCTTTAATGAAAACCTCCGAAAGGAGGTTTTTTAGTTGATAAATATTCCACTTCAACAAACCTGGCTTCGTTTGTTGAAACTCCCTAATCAAAATCTGACTCAGGTTAAAAGAATGATTTTTCTGTAATGTGTTCCATCAGGAATAGGGTTTGCCTTTGTAGACTCAATTTATCTTTTCGTTAAATCAATTAAGAAATAGTTCTTTTTGTCTGCTATTTTCCCTTCAAAATACGGATCGTAGGTTACTATTTTCGCATTGGTTAAATAGATCAAAGATGCTAGTATGTTAGATTTATTTCCTTTGAGAATAAAATAGCCATCAAAATGAGAAACGGAATTAATTACCTCTATGGAAGATTTCAATTCGGTAATACGTGTTTCTCTATAAATTGGACTTCCGTATTTGTGTCTTCCAACAACACCATTCGGACTAAAATGAAAAAAAAGCACCGCTAGAATTAACGAGGTACTAATCACGCTGTTCACATGAAACTTCTTTTTTGATTGGATATAGCCGAATAACAATTCAATTGGGTAAAAGAGAAAAATGAAGCCGAAAGAAGCAACAATCGTTACGTATCCTTGAAGTTTAGTGGCGGCGATGGTGAAAAAGAGATAGGTCGTTACAAACACAATCGTAGCAAAAAGCCAATTTCCTTTATTTTTAACCGATTTATAGATAAATAGTAACAATCCAATTAGAATAATCCATCTGATTAATTCACCGCTTCCAAAAGAATCATCCATCACATTCCAATAGAAAAAAGCATCACCCCCATGATTCTCTAGAGCATGAGTAAAATGTGTGCTATTATAAGCCATCTCATATGAATATTCTGAGGGGTAATTTATATAACAATACAACTGCCACGGAAGTGCTAACAACACAGCAACTACAAATGATTTTAAAAGATCAATCCAATTTTTTAGATCTTTCCAGTTTTCCATCAAAATAACTGTTCCCCAACCTGAAAAAACGAGTAAACCGACCAGCCATTTACACATGATCGCACAACCAGAAAATACTCCAATTAACACCATCCATTTGCGCTGGTTTATTGCTTCCCGATACTTAAACCATGCCCAAAAAGAAGCCGTTACATAAAATACAAAAGCAACATCATTATGATCCATTCCAATTGCACCTGATGTGTAATCGTTGTAATACCCGGAACATCCGAAAAGAACACAAGCCAAAATGGCTAAGTTGGGTTTTAGAAAACGTTTACCAATAGAAAAAACCAGTAAACCAGTTAATGCATGAAGTAGAATACTTGGAAAACGCACCGCCCAAATAGTTGCTCCAAATGTTTTAATGGATAAAGCTATTTGCCAGAGAAATAGTGGTTGTTTATGGAGCCAAATCTCATTATAGGTCCAATTTTTGTAATCCAATTTTATGGGCGAATGAACAATTAATTGGGGGTGGAGAGGGTTCGTTGAAAAATTTTTCGCTACCAAGGCATGATATTGTTCATCCCATTCATGAAGGTACGGATCAATTGTGGCGAAACCGCTTCCAATCATCATAAATCCAATGAACAAAAATGAATAACTGATATTTTTAGTATGCGTTTTTTGCGAGCAGTAAATACCAGCTGAAACAACAATCAATCCGATTAACATCATCACTAAACTGTGCGATGGAAGAAAATGAATGAACTCAGAATAGTATTTCAACGTGTGATTTTTTAGTAAAGTTAAAAAACCACACGATTATCAAAATCATTGTTGTCCGGGGAAAAATTTATTTATTTTTTCCGCCACGAATAAACGAATAAATAAATTGGATAGATCGTTTGATTCGTAACGAATTAGTGTTTGAGCTAGCTCGAACTATTCGCCCCAAATGATACCCAGCTCGTCATTAGTTCACGTGTCAGCCTCAGGATGATTCTTGGCAAAAGCAACCCTACTAATGAGTAAAAACGTTGAAAGCTGCTGTTTGTCCTTAATGCTGAACTTTTCTTTTTTGTTTATCGGACACTAGTGTATCAAAATAATGAAACGTGAATTCTTATGTCGAACTCGTGTTATTGATGAATAATTTGACTAACCACACTTTGCAATAAAGTTTTCCGTATTCAGAATGATTGTTGAAAAATGCTCATGCTGGTGAGCTACATTCTTTGCATTGGATAAATACCGTTGTACTTCATTGATTAGCATCTCGATGTCACCGAATTCAGCGGTTTCGTAAGAGTGGTGACTCGGATTGTTAGCTGTATAAGAACTGTGGTTGCGAACAACTCTGTGGAAAATAGCAACGCGACCGTTTTTCGAGATCTCAAATAAAAGCATTGCTGCGTCGCTCATGCCGAGTTTGACTTTCATCTCGGGTCCAAAATCTTTCCAAAAGTGATTGGCAATGTTTTTTCTAAGCTCAGCAACAATTTCCAATGTGTTCATGACCTCAATTAGTTGTAGTGTTTCCATGCGCAATTTCTATACACGCCAAAACTAATGGATGGGTATGAAAGAAGCACATCGGTAAACCACAAATTTTGACTGCGGTAAACCGAAAAAAACGCTTAAAATCAGCGAGTAAGCAACGAAAAAAGCGTTTTCTCTGCACAGTTTAGAAGCGGTGAGATTTAATTTAACGTGAATTCTTTTATCCCGAACTCACGTTATTTTACTGCACAACTCAAATTTCGGTGAGTATGATTTTTGCGTTTTTACCTTTCCGGTCAGAAATAAAAACAGCTTGGATGAGTATGCCATTACGCTCAATCGTTCCGGTAGTAAGTTTTACCCGATCAAAGAATACCTGATGATCATCTCCTTTTGTAAGACTTTTGTAGTAATCCTGAAGTTTTTGTGTTGCCACCTTGCCTTTGGTGGCAATTTCAACTTCTGTAATGATGGTATCGTGAAACGTTTGGCGGTAAACACAAAGACCAATGTTTTTTAGTTCTGCATGAGAGAATGTTGCTGTTCCTTCTACAATAACACTGTCTATTTCAGCAATACAGAATTGCTTGAACACATGACGCTGTCCGGGATAATGAATGGTGTCAAAAGAGGCTTTTTGCAACCACTCTAACGTTTGTTGTCCCAACAACGATCCTTGAAGAACCATTAAAGAGCAGACGATTAAAAGTAATGCGCGTTTCATGTTACAAAAGTTAAATATCAGGAACTTTTTTGAGCTCTTGGCGGATTAAATGAATGTCAGCGGTTCTCTTTCTTCGATAGTTTGAGGCATTTATCATTCGGTGGAGTCTGGCAGACATATTTTGTAACACCGGCATGTGTGCTGGTAACCACTAATTCGCCACACACCCATCTGCTTCCTCCGCATCCATCTGCCATTTTTTCAATATCACTGCTAGATGCTGTTGACGAAAACGGGATCAATACCCGATTGGTAACCAATGCTTCGTGACTTGTGTTACTCGTTTTTCTGATCTCAATCTCATCGCCCGAAATTAACGAAAGAGCACAGAAAGATAGAGCAATATCGCTTTTATCAAAAGCCCCAACTTGTGAAAGTGAGATACTCGGATGAAATGTAGATACAAGGGCTTTGATAGTTGCCGATAGCGGTGAATTGATAATTAAGATATTCTTCAGTAAAGTTCTGTTCAGATTTTCATCAATAATTAGTTTTGATAAGTTCTCCTCCGAGATTTTACCATTGGATAATACGATCGTTTCAAAAACAAAGGGATCAAGGTTGCTTCTGTGATCAATGATTTCACTCATTAAATTAGGGGAAATACTGTCAAGCTCCAAAATTTGATTTCCCGTCTCAAAATCAGAAAGCGATTCATTCTCTAATAATTCAACAATTGATTGATCGTCTGCAGTTAATGATTTAGACGGTTGCAAAACCTTTACACATTTCTTTTGAGATACTAAACAACTAACGATCGTTACACCTTCGCCTTTGTCTGTGACAGTTTTGTCACCACATGTCCAGCTACCACCGCAACCAGCTAACATTTTATTCAAATCAGTAGTACTAACAGTATTGGCAAATGGTCGTTCTGCTACATCTTGCAACATAAAAATAGTGCCATCTGTAGATGTTGAACTGACCAGCTTTTTTGTATAGATCACTTTCCCATCACACATACTCATGAGTTTAATATCTGTATTGTATTTTGAAATATCCGATAATGATATGCCCGGTCTATTATCAGAAAGGGCAGATATAACAGGAGCACTTAACGGACTTTTAGCACACAACACGTTCAATACCGTTGCGTCGTTCAAACCACCATCTTCTATTAAATCAATTAACACATCATTTTCGAGGGCTATCTGCGAAGCTAAGACAACTTCTATGATGTAAGGGTTATAGGAATCAGCGATGAGTTTCTTGCAGATTACAGAAGATAATTGTTTCTCATTTAACAGCACCGATGCCTTATCGAATTGATCCATGTCCGGATCATTCATTACTGATAACAAATAGGTGTCGTTGGAAGATGTTTTTTCTATTTTATTGGAACCGCTTTCTAATAAATCATTGCTTTTACTGCATGATACAATTATTCCTGCTAATACAACTACAAGGAATAATCCTATTTTGAATTTGTTCATAGTGTCTAAGTTTTTGTAAACCGTATTTCAAAACACCAATCAATCAGTACAGACTAGTTTTTAGTTTGAATGAATAGAATAGTGATTCTTACTTACAAAAGTATACTGAAACAATACTACAAACAACAGTATTTACCACAAATTTTGACTGCGGTAAACCGAAAAAACAACTGTAATTAAGGTGATTAGCTCTTAATTAACCCAAATTGCTGGAAATGATGCGTGAGGTGTTTTTGAGATAAACGTATCCACTGATCATAATTAAGCGCACCGTAATAAGGATGAATGGCGGTTCTTCCGGGTTCCGATTCAAACAATTCGTCAAAGTACAACCATTCTTCAACAAATTCGTCAATGGCCAATTCCAGTTCGTCATGACGCAAGACGCTATTCATTTCAGGAGTTGCAAACGGAACCGCAATATTTTGTGCCATCGGTTTGTCAGAATCTAAAAAACCAATCATGCGCTCAATTTTATCTTCCGGAATCTCTAATGGTTGCGGATTTTTTCCGGTGG
>JBILJP010000084.1:0-14936 GCA_044377135.1 Fluviicola sp. | reverse complement strand
ACAAGAAAGAGTGGCAACTGCAATAGTTGACCACTCTTTACAAGCTAGCTCAAGGCCGCTTTGAATATCAAATATAAAGAAAATTGAGATTTCTCTTGGATGTTAACACAGAATCTTTGTGTTGAAATTCTTTTGGTCGGAGTTTTATTCGCCTTTAGTCTCAGCCTTACCCTTCTTACGGAAACTAATTTTCTTGAGTGTAATAATAGCCGGCATGGTGTCGCCTAGCAAGAATCCCCAGGGTTTGAGCGGTTCCACATGATCGAAAATCACTTTCACAATGGCTGTGAGCGGAATGGCTAAAAACATGCCCGGAATTCCCCAAATAGCAGCGCCAATCAGTACCACAACGATGGAAATAAAGGCGTTGATTTTTACACGTGCCGCTACCACTTTGGGTAGTAAAAAGTTGTTATCGATGAACTGGATGAAAAAGTACATCAGTAACACATAAAGCATATAAATAGGGGACTTGGTAAGCAAGGCAATGAGCATGAAAATCGTTGCAGCAATAATGGCTCCCAAATAGGGGATAATGTTGAGTAAAGCGCCAATGACACCTAGTAATATGGCATATTGAATTCCAATCAATAACAATCCGATAGAATTGAGAATGGCCACGATGATCATTTCGATGAACAATCCCACAAGATAACTCTGAATGATTTTTTTGGTGTTTTTAAGCACTTCATCTACCGCAGTTTGATTTTCGGAACGAAATAAACGATGAATGAATTCAAGAATCAACGGTTTGTAATACAACAGCATGACCATATAAACCGGCAATAAAACGGTTGTGACAAGCATTTGCCCAAACTTGGTGATGTTTTCACCGACGGCAAAATCATCGATCTGCTCGTTTTGGGTTTCGGCCAGCCATTTGTTTATTTTGTCGGGGTGAACAGATGTTTGCTCGGCCAGCCAATTAATAAAATCGGTGCTGTTGGCGGTGAGCTTTTCCTGCATTTTTGGAAAGGAGGCCATGAAATTATCACCCTGCGAAATCACGAAATAGAGTATGGTAAGCACCACTAAAAGTGCCAGAATGACTGCAATAAGTATGGCAATGAGTCGATTGAAACGATGGCGGGTAAGAAAATTTACAAACGGATTTAGCAGGATGGCAATGATAGTGGCATACACAATCGGTATGATGATTTGTTGCCCAATGCGCATGGTGTAAACAAAGGCAAACAAACTGATGAAAACCAGTGCGATTTTTGCGTAGAAAGGGAGTTTGTAAACGGTTGTTTCCATAAAGATTAACGACTTGATTGAAAGAGTGTTTGTAAAATGGTTTTTCCCAGGTTTTTGATTCCCTCGGGGTGTTTGGATACTTCTTTGGTGACAATCATTTGTACGGCATTGCCACTTTTAAGGTAAAATGAAACCGACGCATTCCGTATGAAAGAATTACGCCGGTTTGCACTTAATCGAATGATTAAAAAAAACGCCTTCCTTAGGGGAAAGCGTTGTTCATGAAAACGGGTTGTCTTAACTGTTTCTTCCTTGAATAACCCCCAATAAAACGAAGACTAATGCAATGATTAAAAGGATATGTATCAAGCCACCGGCACTGTAGCCAATGAAACCGATTGCCCAGCCGATGACCACTATCACTGCTAAGATGTATAATAAATTTCTCATAATTGCTGTGTTTAACTATTTGTTACTAAATGTGATTTGATGAATCAATTAATGATTGACCAGATTAAAACGCACATTCCCACAGACACAAAAGTGAGTATGAAAATGGCGACGTATTTGCTTATACCAAACTCGCGTGCCAATACACGAATCGGATAGGCCAATATATTGTAGATAAGCGATCGGATCTTTTTATCTGCTTTTACTCCTTTTATTACGTAGTCTGCCGCACCGTTGCGAAATGCATCAATGGCTGTTTTAACGTCTTCGTTAGAGGTCAGCATGATCACTTCTGTTTTCGGGTTGATGAGCTTAATGGATTTGAGAATCTCATTTCCGTTCTCGCCCGGAAGGTGATAATCCAGAATGACGATGTTGGTATCTTTATTGACCTTCTTAAGCGCACTTTCCCCCGAATTGAAGGTGGTGATGGTCAATGTTTCACCGAAAGTGCTTTCAAGGTCGATGCGCAAATCTGCCACCAGCAACGGGTTGTCGTCGACGATAAAAAGTCTGTTGTGTTGTGTGTTCATGATTGTGCGTATTGAATGAATTAACTAAAAGTTGTTTTGAAACCAGACATGTACGCACAATGTTCTACTTAGAGCACGTAAACAGAACCCATGTGTGAATGATGATGTTTCAATTGTGGAACGTTTGCCACCGTTTTTGTTGCGCTAATCCCGTTTTTTTATCTCTGTTTGGTAAAGACAATAGCTTAGGCTCTGTCCATGTACCAATTCAGTTCTTTTTCCATTTTTTTGAAACTGAAAATAGATGTGATGATTTTCTGAAGTCGGATAAATGCCGTTTCGCTTTTTACCACGTAATCAAAAGCGCGATGGTGCATGCATTCAATGGCAACATCAATCTTGTCTTGCGATGAAAGCATGACTACCGGAATATCCGGATTGTACTTCTTGATTTGATCAAGGGTTGAGATACCGTTCATGGCATCTTTGTTAATTCCATCCAAGTGATAATCAAGGATAATCACATCAGGAGTATGTGATAAATGACTCATACATAGTTCGCCGGTAGAATAGGTTTCAATCACAAAATCAGCATGATGTAAAAACTCAATTTCAAGAGCTTTCAAAAAAAGTGGGTCATCGTCAACTAAGAATAATTTGATAGGTTCGTTTAGTTTCATTGATTGTATGTTTTTCATATCTTCTTATTATTTAATTCGTTCATTGATTCCGAAAGTTCGATACACACATCGTCGCACATTTTCTCTAATTGCAATACTAGGTTGTAAATGCCATCGGTTTGTTGGCGTGATTTGGCAAACTCTTGGATTTTTTTGGCAAGACCTTCATAATGGGAATCGATACCCATGATGGCGAACGACGGAATCATTTTGTGTGCTGCCGAATAGAGTAAATCCCAGTCGTTGTCAAGCAAACTTTGTTTCATTACTTTGATTAGCGCCGGAGTTTGTTCTAGGTAAAGTGTGATCATTTCACACATTAGTTCCGGATTCGATTTGGTGCGTTTCATCAAATAGGATAAATCGGTATAAGTTATTTTTTGATTTTCTACGGAAGCTACTTTGGTGCCTACCGATGTCTTTTTTGTCTCCGGTTTTTTCACCAGATTCACAATTTTGCTATACAACACACGCTCATCAACCGGCTTGGCGATGTAGTCGTTCATGCCAACTTGTGTGCATTTCTCCAAGTCCACGGTGGTTACATCGGCTGTAAGTGCAATGATGGGAATCTTGGAATTCATTTCGTTGCGGATGTATGTTGTTGCTTCAAAACCATTCATTTCCGGCATTTGAAGATCCATGAGGATAATGTCGTATGTTTTGATACGCATTTTTTCAATGGCAATTTTCCCGTTTCCGGCAATGTCACGATCAAATCCGAAATCATCCAATAAGGTTTTCATCAGAAGTTGATTGAGGGCAATGTCTTCTACTACCAATACCTTTATGTTTTTTATTTCCGAATCTAATTCGAATAATTCGTTCTCCAGCATTGCTTCTTCATCGGTTTTTATAAAATATAAAATGAATGAAAAGGTAGAACCTTTACTAGGTTCACTTTTCACGCTGATGGTGCCGCCTTGCGATTCTACGAGTTGCTTTACAATGGCTAGGCCTAAACCCGTACCGCCATATACGCGCGATGTGCCACTGGTAGCTTGCTGAAAATCGTCGAAGATATTGGATAGTTTATTGTGGGCTATACCGATTCCGGTGTCCTTAATGGCAAATTCGATTTCAACTCTTAATTGATCTTCGGACAGTAAGCGCACGCTCATCGTGATTTCTCCGGTCGAGGTGAATTTTACGGCGTTGCTCACCAGGTTTAAGATGATTTGGTGCAAACGCACCGGATCTCCTACCACTACTTCAGGAATGTTGGTGTCGTAGAGTTTGGTGAGGATGAGGTTTTTTTCCTGAATTTTGGTTTCAAACAAATGCAGCATGGCAGATATGGATGATTGAATCTTAAATGGTGTTTTTTCAAACGTCATTTTTCCTGCATCTACTTTCGCCAAATCGAGAATATCGTTGATGAGTACAATCAGTGCGTCGCCACTGATTTTGATTGCATTGAGGTATTCGCGCTGTTTGGCACTGAGTTCGGTTTTAAGTACGACTTTCGTGAAACCGATAATGGCGTTCATCGGTGTACGGATTTCGTGACTCATATTCGATAGAAACTGCTGCTTGGCCTTCACGGCGTTTTCAGCAATTAGTGTAGCACTTTCGGCTTTCAGTTGAGCTACTTCGGCAATGGTGGTGGCACGTTCGGCGGCTTCTTTGGCTTCGAGCAATTCGGTTGCAATGCGTTTTTGGTAGGTTACATCTCGGGCCACAATCACTACACCCACCACGTTTTCGCGGTCGTCGGTATACACCGAGCCGTTAAACAGCACATCGGTGAGTTTTCCGTCTTTGTGGCGTAGCGTGAGTGGCGAATCGGCAACGGAACGTTTGGCAAATACTTCCTGGTACACTTCGCGCGCTTTTTGCGGTTCGGTGAAATAATTCGAAAAATCGGTGCCAATGAGTTCTTCGCGCTTAATACCGGTTACCCGCACCGAAGCCTCATTGATGTCGGTGATTTTTCCCGCCGCACTGATCGTCACCAAAGGGTCTAAGCTTGCTTCTATCAAACTACGTACATATTGCGACTCTTCTTTCTTAGCTATTTCCATGATTTAAGGTTTGGGAACAGTTGAGGAGACCACTTCATCCATTGTTTGCAATCGTTTTTCTTTCAATTGTCGGAAATGGGTTGGAGTGAGTCCGGTTATTTTTTTAAACTGATTGGATAAATGCGCCACACTGCTGTAATTCATTTTCCAGGTAATTTCGGTAATGCTTAATTCACCGTAGATGATCAATTCTTTGATTCGTTCTACCTTGTGAATAATTATATATTGCTGAATGGTTGTTCCTTGCATCTCCAAAAACAGGTTTGCCAAATAGGGGTATTCTTGGTTTGTTTGCTGGCTCAGATACACTGTAAAACTCATATCGAGTCCGTCATCTGTATTGTAAATGAGATCGAGAATTAATTTTTTGGTTTGTTGAATGAGTTCGGCCTTTTTGTCGTCCATTAGTTCCAAACCCGAACGATGTAGTATCACTTTGAGTTGTTGCCGTTGTTCTGCCGACAATTCTTCCATAATTTCTACTACCCCCAAATCCACAAACACAAAATGAAGTCCCAAGTCTTTCAACGCTTCTTTCACCACCATTTTGCAGCGAATACTCACCATATATTTGATGTAAATCTTCAACGGATATCGGTTTTTGAGATATACACAAATATCAAGTGAACCAAATCTTAAAGTGTTACACAAGGATAGGAGGATGTTACATAAATCTTAGATTTTTTTTAAGACGAAAGACAAAAGACGCTTTTTGGGAAACACCGTCTTTTGTCTATCAGTCTACAGTCTAAAAAAAGAATTCTACTTCGAGGCCAGACAATCAGCAAGTAAACGTTTCACTTCTTCCGGAAAACCTGAAAGTCCGGGAATGTCGTTGTATTCAACAATCAATCGATTTCCGGAGGCATCTTCCAATACATCAATAGCAACGATGTCGGCTTTTAAATAGCGTTGCAACTTTCGGGTAGATTCGGATAGCTCAGGTTCGGTTTCAATGAGTTTAAAATCGGTTGTTTGAACATTGGCTTTCCAAAATTTCCCGCTTCGTTCCATGGCCCATATCCGATCTTCAATCGCTAAGTACCGGATATCTTTTACATAATCGATAAAAGGTTCAATGGTGACATACTCATCCGAAATAAACAGCAGATCTTTGATGTCTTGCCATTTTTCAGGCGAATCGACCAATACTTTTCCGAATCCGCCATGGTAATTTCCTGCTTTTACTACAAACGGAAACGGCAATTCGATGTTTTTGAGGTGAGTAGAAGCAGTGGTAACCTGAAACGGAATAACAGGGAGTTTGCATGCCTTGAGAACCTGTAACATCGACAACCGATCATAACCTTTCAATAATACTTCTGCTTCATTGACGCACGGAGTTCCGGATAATTGGATAATTTCGAGCACAGTCCGGTGTTTTTTATCGGGTTTGATGGCACCCACACGCCAAAGAATTTTATCCGGTTTACACACTCCTGAATGATCAATGGCATACAATTCACCGTCTTTCAACAGCCATTCGGTTGTCTGAATTTTCTTTTGTTCGACTCTGTATCCCGGAAAAAAATCTTCCCAATACGCTTCTCCGTTGACCACTAAAATAGTTTGCATGTGCAGTTGTTTGAGTTTCGAATTTACTTTTTTCTACCGATGGTTGCGTGCTTGTGGGGTGAAACTTCCAACCTCCGGTCAATAGTTTTCGTTAAACCAACAGAATCATGTTTACTTTTATACCCGGATAAACCATCTTATGAATCGAGCGCTTATTTTTTTTCTGAGTTTCTGTTGTTTTCCTTGTTTTAGGGCTCAATTTGATAATCCCGTATTGCTTTCATCCAATTTCGAAACAGACGCAATTACCTATGTAACAGACATGGATATGGATGGATTGAACGACATATTGCGTGTCAATAGCGCGATTATGTACTACAAAAACCTGAATAACGGCGCATTTGGTATGCCACAGATCATTTCACCATCGCAAAATGATTGGTACATGGTTGTTCCGGGTGACCTGGATAGTGATGGCGATTGTGACTTGTTATACAGAACAGCTATTGGTTTCGGGTGGAAAAAAAACAATGGAACAGGAGCATTTGGTGTGATTATTCAATTACAGAATATACCTGCTATGATCAATCTTATGTTGATGGAAGATCTGGATCAGGATGGCGATCAGGATATACTCATTACAACTGAGAACAACGACATTTTGTGGTACGCTAATTCAGGAACAGAATCATTTACGGCGCAAGGCGCTGTTTCTGGTTCTGTATTGAATAATCGGCGTGTGTTTGTAGAAGACACCGACAATGATGGCGATAACGATGTGTTGAGTGTGAATTGGGGAACGGTTGAACTGTATCGCAATGATGGCAATCAAAACTTTGCAGCCGCAGAAGTGCTCTTAACCGGAATAGATAGCGGGAAATCGTACTACAAAGATATCAATGCCGATGGTGAAAAAGACCTGATTTTTGCACAATATTCTACCCAAAAAGTAGTGTGGCATCCGGCGCAAAACGATGGCTTTTTGTCTGAGCAACTGATTGTTGAGAATTTGAGTGACCTAAATGAAGTGAATTTTGCGGATGCCAATAGTGATGGCAATACCGATGTGTTTGTAAGCAATTTCAATTCAGGACAACTATTGACCTTTATTTACGCGGGCAATGACAGCTTTAATAATACCGGAATGATCACCGTGTCAAACGGAACATTTCACCTTTCAACAGGAGATTTGAACAACGATGCCATTGATGATTTGGTAAGCTCCGGACAAGGTGGTGATTTCCCCAACTTTGGGGATGGTGCAGGGAATTTTGTGACAGGAGATCAAATCGTCAGGTTTCCCTATCTCGTCAATAAAGTAGAGGCTCTTGATATAGATGGTGATGGTGATACTGACATTGTATCAAGCGCCTCTGATGAACATTTTTCACTTTTCAGAAACCTGGGAAGCGGGCTGTTTACTGGCCCGGAACCGTTGATGGATGATCCGATTTTCATAGGCGCTGCAAGTTTTCAGTATGGCGACATTGATGGTGATGGATTGGCCGATATTACTGCGCTTAATGGGTCTCTCAGTGCTGTTAGAGTGGTGTGGGGGAAAAATCTGGGGTCGGGAAATTATGCTGCCCCTGCGTACATTACTTCTTTTCAGAATTGTTCGCATTCATTGCAATGCGATCTGGATAATGACGGAGATCGGGATTTGTTGCTCGCAAATGCTGCGAATGTAGGATTGTGCTGGCTTGAAAACGATGGCAATGCGGTTTTTGCAGCACCACAGATAATTGAGTCTGATGGATTGCCTCCGGTCAACAGCCTTTTTGAAACCACTGATTTAGACAATGATGGCGATCAGGATATTCTATTTGCGTCTTATTTAGGCAACAAAGTAGGTTGGTATGAAAATACAGGCAACGCTTTGTTCGATGCACCACAATTGATTTCTCAATCTGTGGGACCTAACAAATTAAACGTAGTAGATTTCGATAATGACGGCTTTAAAGATGTTCTTTGTGGGTTTGCAAACGATGCTAAGTTGGCCTGGTTTAAAAACACCGGTGGCAATGGATTCGGGCAAGAGCAAATCATTACTTCCGAAGCAGGTGCTGCAACCTTTTTTAGTACTGCAACAGCTGATATTAATGGTGACGGTTATCAGGACATCGTTGCCGGCGATTATACCGATAATCGGGTTGTGCGATTCATGAACAACGGCGACGGAACGTTCTCTATTCCATTAACGGTCATTTATAGTATTAACAACCCTGAAACCAATTGCCTTGCTGATCTAAACGGCGACCTCAAACCCGATTTGATAACCGGTTCCAATGATTACGACGTAACGTATTCAATCAACCTTTTTGCTGTCGGATTGACCGAAAACAGTGCTGTGGATTTTACAGTTTTCCCCAATCCATTTACCAATGAGTTTACAATTTCATTGCCCACCAAACCAAGCCAGTCGTATGCCGTTTCACTGGTCGATTTACAGGGAAGGATTGTTTACGAACAAACGGGGATTACCGAATCTACCGTTTCGATCAACATTGCTGAAAGTAGTCGTGGACTTCTTTTGCTCCGAATCACCGATTCAGTTACAGGAAATAGCAGCGCAAGCAAAGTCGTGCAAAAGTGAAATTTTAGTACAAAAAACACTGATTGTAAAAATAAACTGTCCATTCACAAAATAGGCTGATTGTATGCCTGCTTTCGGCACTAAAATTGTGCTTTTTGGTGAAAACCGTTAAACAATCAACGCATGAATCATTTTACAAAAACATTCCTTTCAGTAGGAGCTACCTTCTTTTTTCAACATGCAATTGCTCAGGATACATGGCTTAAAATTGAAGCAGGTACCGAGTTTTCGCTTGCAGTCAAATCCGATCATTCTCTTTGGAGTTGGGGTAATAATGCCAACGGACAATTAGGAATAGGGAATACCGACCCTCAGGATGCGCCCGTTCAGGTTGGAACAGATGCCGATTGGATAAACCTTTCTGCCGGAGCTTTTCACACCTTGGCGGTTAAAAACGATGGAACCCTTTGGGCCTGGGGATTAAACAGTGTGGGGCAACTCGGTTTAGGAGATTTAACACAACAAACGGCGCCAACTCAAGTAGGAACAGAGACCGATTGGAAAGCCGTGTACGCCGGTCAAGGACATTCGGTTGCTATTAAAAACGACAGTACACTTTGGGCGTGGGGATACAATCAATATGGTCAATTAGGATTGGGAAGTACCTCGAATGAATTGGAGCCAGTACAAGTTGGAACACTGCATGAATGGATTTCGGCAAGCTGTGGAGGAGGGCATACTCTCGCATTAAAAGCAGACAGCACACTTTGGGCATTTGGTTTCAATGGAACGGGGCAATTAGGCGACGGTTCTATCACACAGCGCACATCACCTGTTCAAGTAGGAACCGACACCGATTGGGAGGAGCTTTCTACCGGATTCGAATATTCGTTGGCCAGAAAAGCCAATGGAACGATGTGGTCTTGGGGATACAACGGAAACGGTCAGCTCGGAATCGGCAATACCACTCAAAGTAATGCTCCTGTACAAATCGGGGTGGCACAAGATTGGATAAAAGTAGAAGCTGGCTCTTCTTATGCCTTCGCGATCAATACGGCCAACGAACTATACGGCTGGGGGTTCAATGGTGCCGGACAATTAGGACTGGGAAATACAGCTCCGCAGGTTTCTCCGGTTCATATCGGAATGGAAAACACGTGGTCGGATATTTCTGCGGCCGTAGGAGCTATTGACGGTCAAACCGTATTCGGAACGCACAGTTTGGGTTTATTGGCCCCTGGTTACGCTATCTGTGCAACCGGCTCCAATTACATCGGGCAACTAGGCAACGGCACTACCGATCAGAACCTGGAGTTTGATTGTGTTACAGGTGATTTAACCTCCGGATTGAATGAAAATACTGCTACCGCTGGTTTTTCCGTTGCACCGAATCCATCCAACGGGCTGTTTACGCTGACTGTTGAAGCAACCAATGCAAAAGGTTTCTCGTGCAAAGTAATGAGCCTCACCGGACAATTGTTGCTGGAAACAGCGGTTACAGATCCCACATTCACCATTGATTTACGTGAATTCGGTACAGGTGTTTACATGATGGTACTCGAAAATGAGACAACAAGTTTGAAACAGCGGGTAGTGGTGGAGTAAAAAGCTTTATTCTGATGCTGATTTTCATTTAATCCCGTTCTGAATAGTAAATTTAGTATTCAGAACGGGGTTACTTACATAACATCTTTTTATAGACTAAATTGTCGCAATTATATACTGTTTTTGCGACAGAAATGGTTCTGGAAAATGATTTAATTAATTGATAATGAGGTGTTTTATAGAATCAAAGAAGCCGGGGGGGGGGCGCTGTTTTTTTGCTGTTTGGAAACTCAACGATTTGAAATTGTTGAAGAAGCGATTGAATGAAATTGAATGGACAGTTGAGTTGAATTTCTGAAACGATCCTTGACAAAAAGGGGGGGCTTAATTCAGCTAAAAGTTTGAGTAACTATGAGCTATCAGATGAATAGTAAGTTTAGCCTTTTGTTAGCAAATTATTTAGCTAGTTTCCTAAAATTAAAAAGCCCCTTCCTCCCCCAAAAAAAAGTTTTTACTTGCTGTTGGACTATAAAACAAAAGTTGAATACTTTGGAGTCTTAATAAAAGACAGGCTGATTGTATAAGTCTTATTTTCATAAGTCCATTAATCTGATATCATCAATGTTGCCAAGTAATTTTTTTTGGACAAAATAAAAGCCGTTTATTCTTCCATTCTTTTGTAAATATTCTAAAAATGTGTCCTTATCAAAATCATGACTTTTTGAAAGTTCTAAAGCCAAGTTATAATTATTTGTGAGAGAAGAAAATACACCGTAAGATACCAACGGTTCTTTATATCTAGTTCTTAATTTCAAAAGTTCGATATAATTTTCTATTTCTGTATCTGAATGAGTATCAATTTCTATTTCGCCATCAATTAAATTCATTGAACAGAGATCACCAATTTGTTTGTTATACGGTGTTGATATAGGTATTCTTACATTTTCACCTTTACCAGAGCCTGAGACATTACAAGATGTACATGAGGGTAATATATTCTTTGGATTACATGCTATGTATGGGAATTTGCTTTTAGGTAGAAAATGCTCCACCCAAGAATTTCTTTGTTCAGTTATTGAGTCAATATCACAGTACGGACAAATTGCAATCTTATTTTCGGTTTTAAATTGTGAATGAAACTTTCCTCTATTGTAATCTTGACCAATGATGTCAGTCCAAATCCAATCAACACCAAAAAATTTATCATAAAAATAATCTTTAAATATTTTTGATAAAGGGCTGGGGTGTGCTAATTGATTTAGATTGAAATTCAAATTGTTAATATTTTCATTTTGAGAAATGAAAATATCATATTCTTCTTCAAGAACTGTTGTGCCTAATTTGATGATTTCTTTTATTAACGGTATAATTGTGTCCCTACTACTTCTGTTAATTGTAAGAATACGAGAGTCTAAAAATGAATCCGAATCCAATTGGGTCTTTAAATAATCAGTTTGTTCAAGTTCCGAAATAATTAAAGGTCTTTTTGAAAGGCTTATCCATAATTCAAAAAAACTTTTAATTACTCTTTCATTATATCGCAAAAGGATAGGAGTATTTACTGAGTTTGAAACAAACCACATCAGCTAAGTTTTTTAATTTGTTTAAAGACCAAATATTTATATATTGAATTACCTAATTCATTGAAGTCATATTCAAGTTCCTCTTTACTCTTTTGAGAGATTCTATTTATAAAGTCCTCCTCTATTTTATTTTTTTTGAATTTGTCACCATAAAGAATTCTAAATAATTCATCATATGACGCTAAAAAAGTGTTTTCCTTGATGTCTTGAATATTGCCCTCCCTTAACAAAATTAGATTATCAAATGGCACTGAATTGATAATCGCATAGTCGTGTGTTGCTATGACAATATGTGATTTGTATTTTGAAAAAAGAACATTGAATAGGGTTGTGAGTTGGCGATTCCAAACTTGATCTAAGTGTAATTCAGGCTCTTCAATTATTACTATTGAATTGTTTTCAATTGAATTTAATATTGTAATTGCTCTTAGGAGTAACATTTTCTCACCTGAACTCATATTACTTAGACAAATATTTCTACCATATCTTTCAAACTCAATATCATTTAGGTAAGCTTCTTCGTTTTGTATTTCTGAGTCTTTTTTTCTTAACCATTCTTGATTAACATTCATCCAATTAGGATCTTCTCCACGATATTTGTGTAAAATCCTATTTGTGAATTTCAAATCAAATAAACTAAGTAATTCTTTTATTTCATTTTTTGATTCAAAGAAGAGCTTAATAAATCTCAGTATACCCCTTGATATTGAACCAATTTCATAATGATTTCTACCGTAAATACTTGTTATTGTATGGTTTGAAACGATTTGATATCCGTTATAATTATTTGGCCTTGTAAAAGGATACTCCCCGTGTAATGAAAATGTAGAGGTTACCACACTCATTGGAGTATATTCATGAAACATGTAGTATTCAATAAAAGGTTCACTTTTGTTTATTATTGAATAGTCATTTGAACTAGGGTTTCTTCTAGGGACTAATTGAATATTTTCAAATCGGTTTGGAACTGTTACTCGAATAAGATTAGAGTAATGTGAAATTTTTACTTCAATTTGCTTTTTTGAGTGCTCAATACTGTAAACAAGTTCAAAGTCTGCTGGAATCTTACCATTATATCTTTCTATATGATGAAAAAGTGTTGGGATTAAACTCATGAGGGTAGTTTTTCCACTACCATTTCTACCAACTATGACAGAAATGATGTTGTTTTCTCGTTCTGTTAACAACTTTTTGTTACCTGAAAAAACAAAAGATTGACCTTTTTTAAATTGTCTATAGTTAGAAAGAAAAGTTAAAGATTTAATTTTCATTTGTTCCTTGAGGCTTGTTTATTTGTTGTGTGCAAAACTAGTATCTATGCGTAACTATAACCTGAAAATTTACCACTAATTAACGTCTGTTTTAACCCTGAATTTCAAGTGATTCTCACGAATAGTCTATGTTACGTTATTAGTTCAATAGTACACAATAATTCTGAAAAACAGAGAAGTGATTAATAAATTCCCGAAAAGAAATTGAGCCGAAATCCAACAGGATTCGAATCCGCTTTGGAGGGTTATAAACTGAATAATATCATTTATTTACGGACGATCTAAATATCGCGTTCCTCCTTAGCACCTAAGCTGAAGCTTCGGTGTAAGCATTAGGCGAGCAAAAATTCGTGACCGTGTCAGCCTCAGGATGATTCGTGGGAAACAAAAAACCACTCACTCTTCAACCGACCGTTTTAAATCATTCAGCGGTTTCAACGAAATTTCCGTTCCACCCTCGCCGTTCACCGCATAATCAAACGGATCGTCGATGTCTTTGATCAGTAACAACATATAAACCACCAAAAAAGTCACCAAAAGGGTAAAGAACAACGATGCATAAAAGGGTTCGATCTTGATGCTTACCAATCCGAGGGCGATGACAATGGCCATGATTTCCACAATCGCGTAGGCCGAACCCACAAAGCCCGTATCGCGAATGGTATCAATGCGCAAGACCATTTTACGCAAACTGTTTTGCTCGTTTTTCATCTTGATGATGTAATTGGCCTGCACGCCTTGTAAATCAAATTCGGCGAAATAATCGTTCATTCCACTGATCTTTTGCAACAATGTTTGGGTGCGCGTGCGTTTGTAAAACCAATCCATCAACAGATTCAACAATTCTTTCTGGTATTCCATAAACTCCAGCGCCTTTTCCGAATTTTTGGTTTTGTAAACCGTATAGGTATCGTCCATGAGCGTTTTGATACTGGCCGCCAGTTCGCTGGGCAATTTCTCACTTTCCTTGTAATCAGACAACACGCCCGTGATCAGAAAACCGATCAGAAAAATGGTTCCCGCCACCAAACTGGTAAACAACGCGTTGAGTTCCATGACCTCCCAATTGTACCAATGCGCCACGAATTTTAGTAATGCCACAACCAGAATAATGGGGATAATCCGTAAGGTAATAGACCACTTATGCCCGAATATTTTGGTCGATTGCGTGAGTATTTCAGGAGTTTTCATAGAGCGAATTTAATAAATAGGAAATAAATAGTTAACAATAAATTAATGAGATGATTTGTTAATTGAATTGCATAATAATGTTGCCACAAATCATCCTGAGGGCGTCTCACGGCTTAGTCGTGATTGACACAGTTTCCCGAATACTTACAGTTAAAATACACGCTTGCATGTATTGTTAAACATCTGTGTGAATCTGAGTCATCTGTGGCAAACAACTGTTCTTGATTGTTTTTTGCGATAAACTTTCTATTTAAAAAATGCAACTCTAATTCTATGGAATTATCCGTAATTTCAACGGACGAAAATTCACACAATTCTTCAACACCGAAAACAACTTCAATTACTCGGTTGTTGAACTAACAAGACAAACAACATGAAACGAACAGGATTTGTATTCACGCCCTATTCTGCGCCGGAATTATCGCCCTTTGATCGGTTGTTCGACATCTTTAAAGAACTCATTACCCACAC
>JBILJP010000083.1:0-14965 GCA_044377135.1 Fluviicola sp. | reverse complement strand
CGAATGCGGTAATCGCCACCAACAAACAGCGTATTGTAAAATTCGGTCCACAATTTCCCTTTAAACGTTTGGTGCAGTTGCTGTGAACCAAGCATGTTGTGAATCACGAAGTCTTTCGGGAAACCGACCCAATCGATGGTGGCTTCTAGTTCCGGATCTTCAACGTTACCCTCAAACAGCACTTCCGGAACGCTAAACATACTTTGTCCGAGAATGTGGAAGAAGGTCGGTTGCAAGCGCGGGCGTGAAAAAACAGAACGCGAATTGCCCGGATAATCTTGTTTAATGACGTAACTGAAAGAAACCGTGGCTGCGTTAGGATGATAGACTACGATGCGATTGCTATCCGAAACCAACCGAAAACGATAGCCTTTGGAGCCTTTGAATTCCGAAAGGCACTGAAACAGGTTTTCCTCTCCCCAAAGTTCATTCGAGTAATGGAAGTAGGTCGAGTCTGAAGCTTGAGGCAGAGTGGTGGTTACCGTGATCTTTAACCCCGTTTTGGGCATGTTTTTGGAATAATGCACCAGATACTTCACTTCGGTAGTCGCTCCTGAAAAGAACGCAATCAAACTTAGAACGAATAGCGAGGCAAATTTCATATAGTTGGTTTTTTGACGGCTAAAAAACGGATTTTTTGGTGAACGCATGCTGGTTTTAACAATTATTGCAGTTGGTTGGAATGTTAAAAGCTTGTGTTGTGTGTTTTTATTTTACCACAAGGACACGAAGGCACAAGGAGAAGCGCTTACATTTTCTCGTTTGGGAATGTATAAAAGCAACTCGATTATTTCTTTACACGATTTGCCTTTCGTTTTTTGCGACGTAGATACAGTCCTATTACAAGCCACACAAACAACAGAAAACCAATGATCGATGAGATGAAGAGGGCTAAAAAGTGTTCTTTTATGAATGGAATAATGGTTTCTTTCCACGTTTTCGCCCAGTTTCCATCACTGATTGCTTCCATTTCCGCCATGCGAACGGAAAGTAGATTGCCTTTATAACCATAACGTTCTGCTTCCTGATAACAATCCAATGCTGATTCAACCGATGCTGTTTGTGCCAGCACATTCCCGTAATCAAAATACAGGTTGGCGATAATCGGATCGGGAGCCGGAATGAAATTGATGCGTTCTTGTAATTGATAGCGCAAATGCGAACTTATTTCTCTCAAATTATAATGCTGCGGATTGGAAGGTTTTGCTTCTCGTCCGAAATTGAGCCGAAGTACCGAACGATTGTAGTTGTGTTGTTTCTGGAGTTTGAATTCCAGTATTCGAATGTGAATCCATTCACTTCCTTCATGCGAATTGGGATAGATCAGAACCGATTTTTTGATCCAATACAACGCCGAATCTGCCTTTCCGGTGAGTTCGTAAAGCGTCCCAAGGTTAGAAGCCGTTCGATACAAATCCGGGGTTTGTTTCTCAACACTTAAAAACACCATTTTCGCTTTTTGGTATTCGCCGAGTAAAATCAATACCACTCCATAATCGGAATAGTATTCGATGGAGTCGGTTTGATGATATCGTTTCAGTAATTCAGTAGATTTTTTCTTCCAAAATCGGAGATTGCGTTCTACAGGTTCGATATGTACTTTTCCATCGGATTGGGCTAATCTGCTTGTGCCGTTTAATTCTGTGAGATACGTGTTGATGCAAGCATTAGCAGAGAAAACAGCAAGAAAAAATACACTAAGTGAAAACAGACGAATCATGATTACTTGGTTTGTTGATTGAAAAGCAAACGTAGTAAATCATTTTGGTTCGTTGAATTTTAGGGGTGGAAGTTCCATTGGAAGTTTCCAATCATATCCAATATTACGCTTTATGAAGTATGTTGCTGTTAACGGAGTGTCAGAATTTATGAGATCACATTTGGTTGGTAATAAGTACAACTTCATGAATAACAATTGAAGTTCAACCGGTGTGTCTTCCAAGCCGTATGAGTCAACATGTTTTTGTTTGTTGTCATAATTGATTGTAAGTGCATATTCGCACTGATCAGTTGCTAACGTTTCGTAACGATCTTTTAAAGAATTCAAAGGAAGTGTATGAATACATCGAAGGATTTCACTGTATTCTGACGGATTCAACATTCCTTTTTTTGAGATCTTGTTTTCATAATGATCTTCAAAGAATATGATTTCTCTGTTTGATTTGATTTCAATATATGTTGGACGAATACTACCAAAAGTCGAAGCTATGTAAAAACCTACTGATGTGGGTTTAATGTTGTTTTTTGGATGTGCTTTTTTCAGACACAAAGTATCCTTGGATTTATCCAAAGTACTCTGACTACGTTCGTTTTTTGCTAGAGGGACAAGTTTCATCCAATTTTTTCCAATATGGACGATCTTATATTTTCGAATATTCCAACGAAGGCTCTCTGAAGGTACTTTATGATCAATAATAAGTGTGTCGGATTGGATCGTATAATGACTATAGCGACAGGCATACTGATTCGCTACAAGCGTATCTTCAAATGACAGGAAGGCATATTCTGCTAAAATGTTTTCATTTTTTTCAAATGCAACATACCAATCACCCCGAATTTTAGCATGTAACTCGTCACTGATTTCCTGATCAGATTTTCCGCAACCGACAAGGAACAGTACTAAAGCTGCATGAAGCAATACAATTTTCATTGAGTGGAATTTTCTTGAAAGTAAAGATAACCCGACGAATCGTAGCTGAAAAAACACGAAAGGTATCAGTTGCATTCTGAACACATCATTTAGGTGATTCTATGAACTCAACTACGTGTAAAGACTGCAATTATTCATGCCCGAATTCATCATTTTTCAATTCCTTCTCCCTTGAAATCACTACATTTGTGGCTTAATTAATAAAATAACAAGCATTAACAACATGGAAATTCCAAAAACGTATGATCCCCGTTCAGCAGAAGAACGTTGGTACAGTCACTGGATGACTAAGGGTTACTTTCATTCCGAACCAGATGATCGTGAGCCGTTTACCGTCGTCATTCCGCCGCCAAACGTCACGGGAGTCTTACACATGGGACACATGTTGAACAATACCATTCAGGATGTATTGGTTCGTAAAGCCCGCATGGAAGGCAAAAACGCCTGCTGGGTTCCCGGTACCGATCACGCATCTATTGCTACGGAAGCCAAAGTGGTTCAGAAATTGCGTCAGGAAGGCATTAAAAAGTCTGATCTTTCGCGCGATGAGTTCCTGAAACACGCTTTCGACTGGAAAGAAAAATACGGTGGCGTTATTTTACAACAATTGAAAAAACTCGGTGCTTCTTGCGATTGGGAGCGCACGGCGTTTACCATGGATCCGGATTATTCCGATTCTGTAATCAACGTGTTCATCGATTTGTACAATAAAGGAAAAATTTACCGCGGTGTGCGCATGATCAACTGGGATCCTGAAGCACGCACGGCGCTTTCCGATGAAGAAGTTATTTACAAGGAAGTGAATTCGAAACTCTTCCACGTACGCTATAAAATTGCCGGTTCGGATGATCAATGGTTGACCATTGCAACTACGCGACCGGAAACCATTTTAGGCGATTCAGCCATTTGTGTACATCCAGACGATGCGCGCTACAAACACTTGCACGGAAAGTTTGCCATTGTACCGATTGCCAACCGCACCGTTCCGATCATTGCCGACGAATACGTTGAAATGGAATTCGGAACAGGTTGTTTGAAGGTAACGCCTGCGCACGATGTGAATGACTACGAATTAGGCAAAAAGCACGATTTGGAAACCATCGACATTTTCCATGATAACGGAATTGTAAACGAAAACGGCTTGCATTATGCAGGAAAAGATCGTTTCGATGTGCGAAAAGAAATTGCCAAAGAACTCGACGATAAAGGTTATTTGGTGAAAGTGGAAGACCACATCAACAAAGTTGGTTTTTCTGAGCGTACCGATTCGGTAATCGAACCGCGATTGTCGTTGCAATGGTTTGTTTCCATGAAAGAATTGGCTGCTCCGGCGTTGGAAAACGTCATGAACGGAAACATCAAGTTTCACCCGGACAAGTACAAAAACACGTACCGCCACTGGATGGAAAATGTAAAAGATTGGTGCGTTTCGCGTCAGTTGTGGTGGGGACATCGCATTCCGGCATTTTATTATGGTGAAGGAGAATTTGATTTTGTAGTAGCTAAATCAATAGATGAAGCATTAATTGCAGCAAAGGAAAAATCAGGAAACAATGGTTTGACAGCTGCTGATTTGAGACAAGACGAAGATGTATTTGATACATGGTTTTCTGCTTGGCTGTGGCCGATTTCGGTTTTCAAAGGATTGACAGAGCCGGGCAATGCCGAGATCAAGTATTATTATCCGACCAATGATTTGGTTACGGCTCCCGAGATCATGT
Organism: Fluviicola sp.; assembly: GCA_044377135.1. Taxonomy (GTDB): domain Bacteria; phylum Bacteroidota; class Bacteroidia; order Flavobacteriales_D; family Crocinitomicaceae; genus Fluviicola. The sequence continues at coordinate 10,594 of JBILJP010000083.1, read as the reverse complement.
TCTTCTGGGTAGCACGTATGATCATTGCCGGTTACGAGTACATGGGCGAATTGCCGTTTAAAAATGTTTACTACACCGGAATCGTTCGCGATAAACTCGGTCGTAAAATGTCGAAATCGTTGGGTAATTCACCCGATCCTATTGATTTGATCGAAAAGTACGGTGCCGATGGCGTACGTATGGGAATTTTGATTTCTTCACCGGCCGGAAATGATTTACCGTTCGACAGCAGTCAGTGTGAACAAGGACGTAATTTCACCAATAAAGTGTGGAACGCCTTCCGCTTGGTTACAGGCTGGGAAGTTCGACCGATCGAGCAACCGAAATCATCGAAAAAAGCCATTGAATGGTTCGAAGCACGTTTCAATCACGAATTGGCCAACATCAACGAACTGATGGATAAATTCAAAATCAGTGAAGCATTGATGGCGATTTACAAATTGGTGTGGGATGATTTCTGCGCGTGGTACCTTGAGATGATCAAGCCGGGCTACGAGCAACCGATTGATCAGGCAACGTTGGAACAAACGATTGTATTCTTCGAACAATTATTGTCGTTGATGCAGCCGTTTACGCCATTTGTAGCTGAAGAAATTTGGCACTTGTTGCGCGAACGCAAAGACGGAGAAGACATCATTATTGCGCCTTGGCCGAAAGTAAAAACCGTTGACCAAGCTGTATTGAAACAATTTACGGTTGCCGAAGAAGTGATTATCAATATTCGCAACGTTCGTAAGAAAAACAACATTGCCAATAAAGTACGCATTGACTTGTTTGTGAAGAAAAATGCGGAATTAGACACGGCTTTTGATTCGGTGATTGTGAAAATGGGAAACCTTTCTCAGTTGGAATACACCACCGAAAAAATCGGTAATGCCAATTCGTTTCTGGTAAACTCCAACGAGTTCTTTGTTCCGTTTGGCGAACTGGTAGACGTAGAAGCTGAGAAAAGCAAAGCGGAAGAAGAATTGACTTACGTAAAAGGCTTTTTGATGAGTGTTCAGAAGAAACTGCAAAACGAGAAATTTGTAGCAGGTGCTCCAGAACAGGTCTTGGCCAGCGAACGCAAAAAAGAAGCCGATGCCTTGCAGAAAATTGCGGTATTGGAAGAAAAGCTGGCGGGATTGAATTGATGTATGTGGGTTGCGTGTAAGCACGGGACGCATCCCGCGCCATGCACAGCACACCCGGTAGTATAAGCGTAAAAACAAAATGGAGGCACGGAAAATATTCCGTGCCTGTTTTTTATCCCACAGATGCACAGATTTTAGCTCGGCTACCGCACTCGCCTCAGATGTAATAAGCGCTACCGTTGCGCCTTTGCTGAAGCTTGTGCCATCGCTGAAGCTATTGGCGACACGCGATTAGCGTAAGTATTAGGAGCGCAAAAAAATCTGGGCATCTGTGGGAAAGCAATGTATTCATGTAAATATTCCGCAAACGAAAAAAGCCGTAGTCTCGGAACATCCCGGTACTACGGCTTTTTTTACGGATCAATTTATGACTTAGAAGAGACTAACAGCTTGTTCGTGCGGAAACATACATCGAGTAAAAATCGCGGTGTTCCTCGCGGAGGTATTTCACAAAGCTATCGATGCTGGTGCGCAGTAAGGCATCGATCTCAAACAAGAGTTTACGAATGTGCTCACCAACGAGTGCTTTGTTTTGGCGTTTCCCAATTTCACGCACCAACGGATCGGCGGTGGTTTCGTCGGTCAACAAATCCAATTGCGCCACTTTTACGGCAAAGCGCGAAAAGGCACTTCCAAACTCAGGCAATGCGTTCCATTCCCCGTGATGCTGTATGCAAACGGTCTCAACCGCTTTGTACATGTCTAGTTTTGTTGCTGCTTGCGTATCCATGGTGTTGTGTATTTAGTAGAAGACAACTTCGACTTCCTATTGACAATAACGCCATTAATTGCCGAAAGTTGTAAGGGAAACAGCCACAAAAACCCGAAGTGTTGGAATCATAAATTAAACGGTAGGCTTTGGGCTGTGAAGTGGAAAGATTAACGTTTGGAGTGGAAAAGCGGCCTTAGTAGGCAGGTCACTTCCTTTACCCGAGAAGAACTAATACTTCAAAATCACTAGATATGTGCTCCACTTCGTTTCGCATTGTATCTTTTCTTTTTGTCTTGACACAAAAAGAAACAAATAAGTCAAGGCTGTACATTCCTCGCTTGAGAACTACACTCCATTCCTCTGCCTGCACCCCAACTCGCAAACGCCATTACCGGATTCTTTTGCAAAGAACCTGATGGCTGGGCTCAAACAGGGGATCGGCTACGTTCCATTCGTTTGTTCTCTTACGCAATGGATGTAATGCCATAGGGAGACTCTCCAAAGATATAAAAGCAGTAAAAAAAGATGATAGCATTCTTTTGCGGTAAACCGCAGGTGAAAAAATCAGTATTTATACGGTTGATTGGTTGGGATGGAATGGGTATGTTTAGCACTTTGAAACGAACAAGGAGTTGGAACTTTGAATAGAGTTAAGTTGTTGATTTATAATTTGTAAAGCAAAGATACTTGGCTGTATATGATCATTTGTTGCATCAATTCGTACGTTAAAAACCATAAAAAAACAAGGTAAGCAATTCATTAAATTAATTCGATCTAAGAAAATCAACAGGATCTCTCACTTCAAAAAAAAATATGAGCACTTTAAAAGGTTGCGATATGGTTTTAGCTATATCACAAGACACGATTAATTTCCAATTTTCGTCGTTAATTACAGAAGGTATTATTAGCAAAATCTGGAATGTAATACTATACGAAAATAGCGCCATTGTAAATCTAAGCGCACTAGATTTTAAGGCAGCAATTGAAAAAGAGGACTTTGATTGTGCGTTTAACGCAACCATTTCAGACCCCGAAATGTTGATACTTAAAAACGAATCCAAAACAGTTAATCTTTTTATTCCTTTTGAAAGTGGTACAATGTACTACTGGAAAGGCTACGGTAGAAAAGCTACCATGGAGAAAGTAAACATGGAAAATTGGAAATATGCTTTTAAAGTACAGATAGGATCTATTGAAAAGAGTGTCGCTAATGACCCGTCCTTAAGTTGGATGATAACTGAGCACAGTAAAGATGCTCTCGAAAATGTAATTGCACAAAGCGGTTTAGATCAAAAGTATTTTCGAATTGAAAGCTTGTTTTTAGACTTTGAAAACGCCAATTACGCTGATTATGATGCTAAAAATAGCTACATACCCATAGATAATACCCAATTATCTGCGTTTCAGAATTTATTAAGCAACTATTTTAAGACGCTAAAAGGCACTGACAATCCATACATTTTGGGATATGCTGTAAAGGTGAAAGATGTGCCGTATCAAGAAGAAGCGATGTTTCAACCAACCGCGTTAAAATACTCCACAACTTATAATGAAGATCCTGATTTAGCTGCCTTTAACTTTTTGATGGTGACAAACAAAGAAGGAGTGTTTTCGGATGCAGAAGACGTTGGAGTGTTTTCTGCGAGCCTAATTACTGATGCGAGTGTGGACGGTGAATTAGTAATAAATGCTAAATTATTCTGTAATAAGATTTTTGAAAAACTCAATCTACAGGAAATCTATTCAGATACGTTTAAAAGTGTGGTAGACAATAGCGTCAAGATTAACGAAAGTGATCAAGATCACTGGTATCAACCGATACTATCACTTAAGGTGAATAAGCCGATACTATACAAAGGAGAATTAAAAGCAGAAAATTATGGTATAAGTTGTTATGATATACCTTTTACATATACCATAGAGGGTGTAAGCGGTGTAAGCGGAAGGGGGGCTTCAACAACTTTTTTTAACGAAATAACCTCTATAGTTTCATACATCGAATTCTTTCAAAATACCTTAGACGTAAAAAGTACGTCGAAATCGGTTCAAGTTGAGCTATTAAAATTGGGTGATTTCTTTGTAATTAATCCTAAAAAAGAACAAATAACATTTAAATATGATATCCCAAGGTTTGGAAGAAAAGAAGAAGATTATTCGTTAGGACTTGCATTTACAAACTATTCCAATTCTGAACAGCACAGTTTATATAATCCATCTAAAGGTACAGCAATGAAGTATAAAGGATCTTGTCAAACAACAGTTCCACAATGCACATTATACAAGTTTGGAGCTGGGGCTAGAGGAAAAATAACCGTCGAGGGTCGAGCCTTCGAGCCGGAGATGAAAGCATCTTCTTTAAATGGCATGGTTAGAAGTCTTGATGAGTCTCTTAAAACATTTAATAATGATCTTAAAAATGCGCTAGCGAGTTTGAATGAAAAAATTGAAGACGCATTAAAGAATCTATCTACCGGCAACATTATTTTTCCTTGCAATCAGCTCTATGCATTTAAAAGTCTAAGATTTGAAGGCAATCCATCAACCACCAAAATTGATGATAATACAGTTAGAGTAAAAGTTAAGTACTCATCTTTTTAATCCATAATATGAGCAAACAAGATAATTGTTCTTACGAAAGTAAATTCATTAAGAACTACACAGAAAACACTCCGACTTCAAATAAAAGAGTTCTTTCATTCACAGATGAATACAATAAGCCTCTTGTTTATACGCAAGGTTCAGACGATAAACTCTACCTGATTTTTCAAAAAGATGGAGATCCGGCATGGTCGCAAGTAAACTTAATGGAACACCTGGGGAAAGAAGATAGATTAACCGCGTTTGATGTTTTCCAATCTCCTGATGCAAAGTCTATCCGAATGTGTATTGGTGTAAACGACGAGAAGAATGAAAACAGTTTGTATATCACTGATATCTTGAATGTTGATTCGTTTACTGAGCGATTTTCATCGGAAACATTTTGGGTAAAACTCAAAACCAAAAAGGACGAAATTATTGATCATATTTTAGTGGATAACTATGGTGCTTTTATCACAACAAAAAAGGCGAAACAACATGCGTTATTTTATAGAATAGATAAAATAAATGATGGAATAGAAAACCAACTTTCTGAATTTCAATTTTCGGAAGACATGAAAGAAATTCAAGATATTAAATTAGGTAGATGGAGTGGGCGTTCAGGGCTTTTTCTCCTATACTATGTTGGTAGCGAACAAACAATTTTTTTTAGAGGTTTTCCAGACAACCCAAAATATAAAGATAAATTCTTTTCAAAGCGTTTTTTTCATAATGATGAAGTCGACAGCATCGCAATTGTTGAAAAAGATACGTCAGGCAATCATGATCTTTATGTCGCGGGAAAAGGTGGATTGTTCTGCTATAAATCAGAAGTAGATAATCCCATTCAAATTCTTGAACCTCCAAAAGATTTTTCGTTTAAAAATTTACAAATAAGTAATGATAATGGCTTCCTTTCGTGCTGGTTTTTAGATAGTACCAATATGAAAATTCTGTACTATATGTACAATGCACCTTCTTCAGGTAAGTGGTCAGAGCCGATGCCCCTCAAAAAGAACGTTGAACAATATGCTACTATTAGAGGGAAACACATTCGAAATCATTTATTCTATATTGATAACAAAGGAAAACTAAATCACTTTTTCGAGGATGAAGTATCTTCTTTATGGTTTGACAATTTTATCCCGCTGCAGGGAGTGGGAACATTTAAAGAATCAGTAGGTTATCTAACAGAAGTAAAGTTCAACCAGACTACTCCATTTGAAGATGATGTTATCAGATCCATACGTCTGACTTCTCCGATAAATATTTATATATCTGTTGATGAAGCACTTTATCAAATAGGTCCTGAAAATCCGATAAACTTGCCGTATGATGGCCGCGCATCTATATTTATTTCGCATACCCTCAATTCAGGATTTGTAGATGCTGTTTTGTGCTTGAAAGCTAGCTTCTTGAATGCACCTATAGCAATTGATATGGCGAAATCTATTTATGATCGAATTGAAAAACTTGCCAGTAACAACTTTGACGACATTAAAGACATCGTAAAAGAAAATGGAGAGCCACTTCTTCCTGCGGAATATAAAGATAAAGATAAAACGCTTGCTGAACTTGCTAAGGCTCTCAATTATTTAGTTGAATTCAGAAAAGATTGCAGAAATGATAATATATGCGGTACGAATCTGATAATGCGGGCTTCAAACCAGTCTAATCAGTTATCAGAAATATCAATGACAATGGGGATAACTGGCTCAGCTTTAGGAGCCGCTATTGGTGGATATATGGGGGCATCTGCTTTTATGGGAGCTGCTTTATTGATTCCAAAAGACCCTATAAGTGAAGGTGTCCTTCTCGCTGGGGTTATAATTTGCGGAATAATAGGAGCAATAATAGGAGGTGCAATTGGCTGGACTCTTACTACAACAATTACAGAGCGATTAATTGATGATCCTTCAGAACCTCCAGAACCTCCAAAGATATGCCCCAGATTAACATTTACTAGAGTTGGTTGTAGAGGAGCTATGAGCCTTTACAATGAAGAGTGCTTCGGTATTACTGTCGATTTAAATGTGAATCATATGTTTTCGGCCATTAATATGATACTAACATTTATAGGAATTACACCCGAAGACATCCCGGAATGGCCTACAGATAATGAAAAATGTGTTTACTACGGATATTTAAACTGATAACAATGAGCAAAACATGTACGTTTACAGGAACAAAAAGCAATATTCCTGACTATAATTTGGGCTCTCTAAAAAAAGTTGCGGCTAAAGTTGACATAATAATAAACAAGGAAAAAAAAACAGAGAAAATAACAAATCCTAAATGGACAATTGGACTTAAAAATCAATCCGAGGGAGTTGTTAAAGATTACAAGATAGAAACTAAAAAGGGTGAAGTTACCGTTCTGTCTCAAGCTGATCTAGAACAAAATCCGGTTTTATTTAAGCTTTGGAAAAATAAATCTGACGCGAAATTCATTAGTTGTGAGGGGATGTCAAGTCTTGGTAAGGTGATTTCTAACGGAAATATTACGGTTAAAAACAACGTCTCAGGAGTATTTGCTGATTCCGAGATTTATTCTTCTGCCGTTTACGAAAATTTAGATGGTACTTCACCAGAATATAACAGAGAATTCTACTCATCCTTTAAGCTGAAATTTTCGCACTTAAATCAAGGAACGCTCGGTGTACTTCATTTGGTGAAATCGAAAATAACCCAAATAGATTCCTCTAATAAGGAAACGATTATCGTTGATACTGAAGGTGAATTTGTTCTTTATCCCGATAAAACTAACACACCACTCCATAATCAAGTTATGGTAAATCACGTATTTATTAAGGCATTGACAAATGATGAGCCTTATGAGTTTTCTCTTGAGCTTTTTCAGCCAATTGACCATCAACACAGATACAAATTTGAGGAAACCTTCAGAAGTTATCTTTTTTTTAAAGGAAATAATGATGGCGATATATGGCATCCGGTAAGTTTTGAAAATGAGTTGTCCTTATCTCCTTCGTATATGGAATGCAAAGTGAACTGCTCCATTAAATACAATAGCGCAGAAGATACATGGGATTTCTCTGGTGATGAAGATGATAGTTCACCATCTTTTCATGTAATAAAAGAATTGCCAGAATGGAATAAAACCTTCCATGATTGCATTAAAACAAAGGTGCCACTTCTAAAAGCCAAAGTGATGAAATCGATCGTAACTGAACATAATGTAGATGACTTAATTGGTATATGTAACCTTGCTCCTGATGCTCCTGAGATGAATCTGCCCTTAAAAGAAAAAATTAAATTTGTAAATGCGGTTGTCACTTCTATTGCAGCAAAGAAAGCTTATTTTCGGAATCTATATTTTTCAAATGTTGAAAATAGCACTAAGGATCCGCGCGTAGGTGGTTATCCCTGGAGAAATCTTTGGGAAACGATTGCAAACCAAGGTAATCATGCTCAATATTGTACTTCTCATGATTTTCCGCCAACAAAGTTTCCAGGCGAATTACATGATTGTCAGACCAAGAGAAGTCAATTTTTTGGCGGCCATATAGTAAAAGGCAGAAAATCAAAACAAGTAGCGGCAGGAGATAGCAAGAGCGTTTTTATTTTCCCCATTTGTATTAGACATAATAATAAAGACCATATCTATATGAAGACTACAAGGTATAAATATGCCATACTGCTATTAAATTACTTCCAATAATAAAACATTCAGTCTTTTTTTGATTCGTTAAAAAACAGATAGTCACTCCAAATCTAAAAAGGACAAATCTGACTTTCTAACAAGTTAAGCTGCATTAAGACTGTTGCTTAACTTGTTTTGGTAATGACCCTATGATAATTGGGAGATAACTCCGGTATCAGCTGAGCCAAACTCAAGTAAAGACATAAAATAATTGACAATAATGCCAACCTACATCTGAAATACCCAATCTAACCATTTTCCTTATCTTTGATACTATCAAATGATACTATCATGAAGCCTCTGTATGACATTACCCCGCAAATTCTCCAACGAATTAGCTCCATTTCAATGAAGTTGGGGGAGGTCAATGCCAATTATTTGAATAAACAATCGCCTCAACTGCGGAAGCAAAACAAAATCAAGACCATTCACTCATCGTTGAGCATAGAAGGAAATACACTTACGGAGGAACAGGTTTCGGCAGTCATTGATAATAAACGGGTTATTGGTCCACAGAAAGATGTGCTGGAAGTCATGAATGCGTTGAAGGTTTATGACGCGATAGCGAAACTAGTTCCGGATTCCGGCAACTCATTTCTTAGCTCGCATCAACTGTTGATGGAGGGATTAGTAACGGATGCGGGCAACTACAGAAAACAGGGCGTTGGCATTGTGCAAGGTTCGCAAGTGGCTCATGTGGCTCCTCCGTTTGAAAATGTTCCGTTTTTGATGGAAGAGTTGTTCGACTATTTGAAGAACGAAGATGAACTGACCCTGATTAAAAGTTGTGTGTTTCATTACGAAATGGAATTTATTCACCCGTTTATCGATGGAAACGGTAGGATGGGGAGGTTGTGGCAAACGGTCATTCTGATGAAAGAATTTCCCGTTTTTGAATTTCTGCCTTTCGAAACCTTGATTTACAAGACACAAGATGACTATTACAAAGCACTTGCTTTGAGTGACAAGGCCGGTAAATCAACCGCGTTTATTGAATACATGCTGGGCGTTATCGATCAATCTCTTGGGGAATTATTAGATTACAACAATCGCATCATGACCGATGTGGAACGTCTGGCTTATTTCCTGCAATTCAATACGGCAGAGTTCACCAGAAAAGACTACATGAATGTCTTTAAAGAACTTTCCACGTCAACTGCCAGTAGAGACCTGTTGAAAGGAACGGAGCTGAAGCTGATCGAACGCATCGGAGATAAAAACACCTCCAGGTACCGATTGATTTGACTTTCAGAAATTGATTTCCCCTACACCATCTCCGCCCACATCCTGATCAAGTTGCTCCACGTCTGCAACACCAATTGCGTTTGTTCACCAATAGGATCGCTGGCTGCCAAGGTTTCATGCAAGTGTTTTAAGTCGCCGAGAATTTTGCGGTGTTCGGCCGAGCGTACCGAGCATTGAATCCAGGTTACGGCAACAGAACGCACGCCCGAAGTGACTTCATTCACGCAGTGTACGTATTGACACGGATAAATCACGGCCGTTCCGGCTGCGGGTTTGTAGGAAACTTCGCCACCATCTGTGCGGATCACCAATTCTCCGCCTTCGTAAGTAGAAGGATCGCTCAAAAAGATGGTCATCGCCAAATCGGTACGAATGGTTGGATTTCCGCCCATCAACGGACTATCTACATGCCAGCCGTAGCCCATACCTTCCAAGCATTTACTGAACAGGAACGGATACACGCGCGCGGCGTAAAACAACGTGTTGAATTTGGGTTCTGTGCTGAGCGCGTTTCCGATCATTTGATACAATTGCGGTAAAACGGTTCTGTCGTTCAGATCGATCTGTAAGTTGTTTTTGACCAATTTCGCGGCATCGGTGGCGGTAGTTTTACCATCAATGTAAGGCGCATTCGTTAATATCTGATTAACAGCACTGAGTTGTGATTCGGTTAAAAGCTGAATCTGATGAACGTATTGTGGTTGTTGCATGTTTTTAAAATAGGATGGTGCAAGCTAGTTAAAAAATTAATGTGGAGGTGAAATTGGAGTTGAAGATAAGACTGTTGTTAGTCCTTGTTTTTATTAAATAATTGGAAATCAAACTAATGAAAGTTCGAATGTTCGCAATATTGCGAACACTCAAATTATCTAATTGGTGAAATCTCGAAATCGCGAATTTCGATTAGGATTTCCACGGAAAAGGCCATAAACCCACGAACTCACTTCTCCAAAATCTCAATCTCCACTCTCCGGTGCCGCGGATCAAACAAATCCTTGGCGTATTTCGGGTGCGGACTTTTGTTGCTATAACCTTTAAACGTCATACGTGTATCCGAAATGCCATTGCGGACCAAGTAACTGTAGATTTTCTGCGCTCGCTTAACTGATAAATCCATTGCCGGAGCACAGCAGACATGGCCTTTGATATGGATTTTCATCTCCGGATTTTTCTTCATCACCGCCAACAATTGTTCCAGTTCGGGGTACGATTCGGGCATCAGGATGGTTTCATTGATCTCGAATAGGATGTTGTTCATTACAAACA
>JBILJP010000426.1:0-4155 GCA_044377135.1 Fluviicola sp. | reverse complement strand
AACCACACTGAACTATAAAGGAAAACCTTGTGGAGATGTGGAGCCACCATGTTCTGATTGTAATGTTGATTAATCTGAAGGAATATAATTGGAATGGGAGAAAAGCAATCTGCATATTTCTCCCAAAACAAAGTAGGCTAACTTAAAACAAAGAACATGAAAAAAATGATTTTTAAAGGACTTTTCCTTGCATTGGCAGGAATAGTAGTAATTAGTTGTAAGAAAGAACAATTAACGCAATCGGTTTCATCAGATAAACAAATCACTCACGTACAGAAATCAGGCAACGCTTCTTCATTGACTGATGGAATTACGGTTGAAGATGGATTATTGAGATTTCAGAATGAGAATCATATAAAACAAACCATTGACGGATTGTATCAACTTTATCTGGAGCACGAAGAAGCTTTTCTCGCAGCGCATCCGAATGTACATGGTGCTGACTTGATGCCGGTTGAGGTAGAAACAGGTTTCAATGATTATGCTCCTTACGAGGAATTTGAATCGGCGTTAGCGTTTTCTTCTTTGCGATCAAAAATCAATCAGGAAGCTACAGCCTATTATGCGTCAGGTGCAGAAAATGGTGATAATCCAGACAATCATTTTATTCTTGAAGACGCTGTTCAAACTGTCTTGAATAAATTTGAAGAAGTGAAAATAGGCGATGCTATCTATAAATTTTATGAACATGGGTACATTAAAATTGTAGATGGTAATTTTTCAACGTTACTTCAGATACGTGAAAATCAGGAATTGGCTTTATCATCGGATAATGTAGAGATTGTAGGGTTAATTGGATCTACAGCTACAAATGCAGCCATTCTCTGCGATGGATTCAGATCAAGTAACGGTAAGTATATAGTTGGTAATTACAAAATTGAATGGAGAGTTGCTATTCAGACTTATCCATGGTCACGGTATGTCATTGCAGAATCAACCAATTTTAAAAATAATAAAAAAGTCAGATCCTATACCATGTGCCGTGTTTGGGGTGATATTTCAGCTACCATAAATGGCGTTGCTGATTGTGCTAGTGCTTTGACATTCAATACTTCAAGTGGTTCTTACAGTGACAAATATGACACGAAAAACTGGCAACATAAAATCAATGTTGTTACAAGAACGCAATCAAATTGGGTGAAAGGGCAACATAAATCGGGTATTATTACAAATCCGTATAGTAGTGTTTTGACCTTCTAAAATTATTGTAGTTCAGGATAATGAGCTATACTTTTTCATACTATTTAGAGACCATTCGTACATTTTCGGATGGTCTTTTTTGTAGGGAAACACAGATTTAACGCGAAATAAAAAGGGCGCGCGCATTTTTGTGATAGTTTTGTAGCGTTTTGGTAACTAAGAAATACAATCAATGATCGCTCGTCTTCGACAAATCGACTTTTCCTCTTTAAAAACAATCCTATTTTTCGGATTGATTGTACGGCTTGTAGCTGCTTTCTTCTCAGAGGGTTACGGTATGCACGACGACCATTATTTGGTAATCGAAGCGGCCGGTTCATGGGTCGATGGACAAGATTATAATCACTGGTTACCTTGGACTGCGGATAACACCGGATCGCCCGAAGGACATAGTTTTACCTACGTTGGCTTCAATTTTCTCTTATTAGGGTTTCTGAAAATGATCGGAATTGCCGACCCGAAAATGCTGATGCTCATCAACCGCCTGGTTCATGCCTTGTTTTCGCTTTTGGTCATCAAGTACGGGTTTAAAATCACTGAAAAACTATCCGACAAAAAAACGGCAGTTTTAGCCGGTTGGATGTTGGCGATGTTGTGGGCCATGCCTTTCCTTTCCGTGCGAAATTTGGTGGAAGTAGTAAGCATGCCTTTCCTGGTGTGGGCTGTTTGGCTTACCGTTCGCGATACCAAAAAAAGTACGTTTTTCTACGCCGGAATTTTATTGGGAATAGCCATTTCACTCCGCTATCAAATTGCGATCTACGCAGTAGGAATGGGCATTTGGTTCATCATTAAATGGGAGTGGAAAAAACTCCTGCTCTTCAGCGCAGGAACACTCGTTACCTTCCTCTTAACTCAAGGATTGGTGGATTACTGTATTTGGGGCTATCCGTTTGCTGAATTTACAGCTTATGTGATTTACAACATGCACGAAGGAGTAGGTTACATGACCAATTCCAACTACTTCATGTATTTCTACGTCTTGTTCGGAATTCTGTTGTTTCCATTGGGCATTTTGGCGCTCATCGGTTATTTCAAATCGGCCAAAAAGCACATGATCATTTTCTTGCCGACCTTTTTGTTTTTGTTGTTCCATTCCATTTTCCCCAACAGACAAGAGCGTTTTATTTTAACCATCCTTCCATTGGTGATTATATTGGCTTTTTTAGGCATTCGTGAATTGCGCCAACGGGTATTCTGGAACAAATTCTGGCGTGTTTCCTGGATTGCGTTTTGGGTGCTGAATATCCCAATGATTATGTTGATATCAACAACAACCTCTAAAAAATCACGGTTGAATACCATGTATGCTTTGTATGGTCATTCGAAAGGAAACGAGCACATACTTATTGAAGCAACGGGCGAAACAAGTCCTGAAATGATGCCGTTTTTCTATGCCGGAGGATGGAAATTTCAGTTTGCCGAACGCAGAAAAGAAGACACTACTTCATTGAATACCTATTTGAATAATCCGCATGATTTTGTGTTCTTTTTCGGGCAAGAAAACCTGAATAAACGGATCAAGGATTTTAAACGGATCTATCCGAAAATGACCAAAGAAAAAGAGATAGAACCGAGTTTTATTGACAGAACCTTACATCGAATCAATCCACGTAATTCCAATTCTTATGTGGAAATATGGCGCACGCATCAATAATTGAAAGATTTGATCGTTCTCGTATAAAACCGGAGAAACATGTGTAAATCGATCCTCAGTTTATTGCTGACTTGTTTGCTTTCTACCTTTGGAAAAGCGCAGGACTGCTTGTGGGTGAGTCCGGCTTTGGGCATTTCTACCAGTGGTCGTTCGATGATGGCACATGCTGATGTTTCTGCAACTTACCTGCGTTACAATCGATGGGGATTTTCGGGGAACTTACAGGCAAACGGACGCACTCTTTTAAATACCAAAAACAATACACTGAAATCCTATTCTGGATATGGGTTACAGTTTGCATACAATATTTTACCATATGATGAAAACGGGCGTAAATTGATCGCTCGACTTGGTGTTTGTAGGGGAAGTGGTACGTTTGTTAATGAGTATATCGGATCTGGTCAGGAAACCGATTCGAGTATGAATCAGGAACAGTTTTACAAAAAGACCGAATATTCGAGTTTTGGTGCCGAAGCGAGTATTGAGTTTTTATTTAGCCATCGCCACGACAGAGCATTCAGCTTTCAATTTTACGGCATTATTATGCGTTATCCGTTTTTTGGATTTTCTATTCGGTATAACCTGGGGGCGTTTGATTGAGCGACTTTCAATGAAAAATAACCGTTCGTAATATTGCAAATTGGCATATCAAATAATCGTTCGTGAATTCGCAATATTACGAACGGATTTCCGAGCCGAAATTGACCGGATAAATTTCTTTTCACGAAAGATTTTAGAAGCTGCAATCAGTTATAAATCCGCAAGAGATTACTTCCGTTCCAAATAACCTGATACTGCCTTAATCCCCATTTGGAATCTTTGATCGGTGAACCGTCGTATAACGAAAATTGTGCATTAGAGCAAGGATCGTCTAATTGCAAGAAATTGTCGGGATTCGTAATCAAACCGCTGCTGCATGTATTGTCCGGATCTTCCGGCGACTGGCGTTCAAAGGCTACAAAAACATCATACGACTGACGATAGACAATAATTCCTTTAATGCCACCGTTTACATAAGCCCAGCCTCCTGCTCCGTTAAGATCGGTATATGAAGGCAAGGTAAGGTCGATGGTAATGTCGAAAGGAACGCTCGCAACAGGGTGATTCTTATTCTTCTTGCACGAAGCCGAAACTAGAACAAGTAACAAAAAAAAGATTTGTATTTTCACCGAACGCATATGCGAGTTTTAAGACTATGAAGATAAGAACGTTTTTTCATCTATTTCTATTGTGTGTGGTGTTAAATTCTACCGCCTGCAGAAGTACTGGTCCCGAAGGTACACCCGCTACTGTTGAAG
>JBILJP010000425.1:0-4184 GCA_044377135.1 Fluviicola sp. | reverse complement strand
TCGTCGTCGTTGTAGACTTTATTATAACCATCGGGTCTCCATTTGATTCCTTTTGTGTTGATCGGATTTACCGGTAATGGTGCTTTTTCAGTGGAAATATTTTCTGAAGGATCAAGGTTTACTTGCTCGAAATATTCCCTCTTAGCAATGCTTCCGTCTTCGGCATAATCGATTAATTCCTTGATGTCGCCGTTTTCGTAGTAACGTGTGGCTTTTCCGGTTGGCGTGCCATTTATGGAATTGTAGGTGAATTCCAATTGTCCGTTGGGGTAATAATAATTGACACGACCTTCTTCTTTTCCGTTTTTGTTGTAAAACGCTTCGTATTCCAATTTCCCGTTTTTGTGAAAACGTTTCAATGAATCTACATATTGATTTTTGATGAAAGTTCCTTCTTCGCGGATTCCATGTCGTGAAAATGTACAATTCGATTTGGGACGATTGTTTTCATAGTAACCTTTCAATCTTGGGGTTCCATCCGCGTTGTATTTCACCCATATTCCTTCTTTTCGATCATCTACATAGTAGCCTTCTTCTACTTTTGCATCAAGAGGAAAGCCCGATTCGGGTCTGTCTTTTCCGTAATAAATCCAATGACCTTGTTTGCCTTTGCTGTTTTTTCGATTGATGGAATCGGGTGGGAAAATATAGGAAGAATCACAAACCGGAGTTCTTAAATGAGACCTATCTGAAGTCCAAACACTTGTGTAATTGTTAGCGTTAGTATCGCGCTTAAAACCTTCCGGCGCAGTTTTTCCTGTATACAGCCATTTTCCTGAAGGGTTGATGCCATTCTTCAGATAATTATAATCCTGTGCCGAAATCGCTGAAATGATTGAACCGAATACTAAAAGGAGCATTATCTTCATATTTCGATTTATTAAATCTGCCCATCCGAATGATACAACCCGTTTTTGAAGATTTTCACCTTCAGTAAAATGCCTGATACAACATACTGATCACCTATGACTAATGAGTACGAGAAAGAAAAAAGGAGTAGAACCGATTTCATAAGTTGGTTTAGTAGTTTCTAATATAACCAAAAAATAGTTCGTGAAATTGGTCAATGAGCAAAACTGGCTACAAATTGAACCGTTATTCACTTTTCTATGATATTCAGAAAGTTAGAACGAATGCTGGTAGCGATTTTCCAATTTGACTGTATATTTGTTAACAGATTCACTAAAAAATCGACTTACTATGAAAAAACGACTACTTCCGTTTTGTTTTCTTGCTGTAACGGCAACTGCTCAGCAAACCATACATTCCGTATCAAACGGTACGGCAACCAACCCGTTTATTTGGGATTGCACGTGTTTACCAACAACCGATGATATGGTGATTATCGATCATCAGGTAACGATGGATGTAGATTGGGCTGTTACCTCGGGTGGAAAAATTGAAGTTTCTACCGGAGCATCATTGGTGCAAGATGTAGATCGGCAATTGTTGGTTGACGGTGCCGGTTCGCAATTGGTGATTATCGGTACAGCCGGATTTACCGACATTGCCTTTACCAACGGTTCCAGCGGTTCCAATTCAGGTCAGTTTTCAGTAGATAAAGGCTTGTATTTTGGACCCGGAACAACATTTACCAATTCAACAACCATTAGTGGAATTGACAGTTTACTCACCGAAGGTTCATTTACCAACTCGGGCAATTTTTACGTAGGCAACTTCCTCAATACGGGTAATTTTACCAATACAGGTCACATTGCTTCCGATTCGATGGGAAATACCGGATTGTTTGACGCCAACGGAGGTTATCTTACCATTGCTGCATTTGGAAATACGGGAACGTTTACTTTGGCAAATAATGGTTTTATGGATGTTTCCGGAAATTGGTACAATGCCGGAGATTTTACCATTGGTAACGGTTTGAGTTTGTTTGTGGGCGGAAATGCCTACACCGGAGACACGCTTGGTGGAACAGCAACACTTACCAATAACGGAGGAATGGCTGTGACCGGCGACTTTGCCAGTTCGGATAATGTAGGAGGAAGTGGTGATATTTGTGTAGGAAATGATTCGTATAATGTTGGTGTAATCACCGGGACGCTTGATTTTTGTGATGCTACCGGTAGCGATTTTGACCTGAACTTAGGAACGATTGCCGGAACGGTTACTTTTTGCACTTCTGGCTGTAGTTTGGGTGTAAGTGAAGAAGCTACAGCCACGGTTTCCGTTTATCCCAATCCGGCTAGTACGCAACTACATATATCAGGAAACATTGCATTTGAAACAGCACGTTTTTATACCACGGCAGGTAGTTTGGTGAAAGAAACAGTACTTTCAGGTAACGCCATCGATCTTTCAGGAATGCCCAAAGGCTTGTTCCTGGTTGAATTGGCAGGGACTCAGGTCGAAAAAGTAACACTAAGAGTGATAGTAGAGTAAACTCGGTTACCGACAAGATAGCAAAGGCTTTCGGATGCATTTCCGGGAGCCTTTTTTGGTAAATGTATGTTGTGATGACAGAAATGTCTGTTGAATTACTGATTGAGACCAATACTTACCAGCCAAACCAACAGCCCGATACCGAAGGAAACAGCCAATGCATACCAGATGTACATCAAATTGCGTTCGCGATTGGAAGCATACTTGGTTTGTTTTCGGTTGTATAGGTGAAATATCAGAATAAAAATCAAGGAGAGTACGAGCGCCCCGAAAAAGATAGCAATGGCACTTGCAATCAGTGAATATCCAAACGAAAAGGTTAAAGCTAAGTAAACAACAGCACCAACGAATGAGCTGATATAAATCCCTACGGTAAATAACAAGATGCTCAGAATAATAGCCAATGGAATGGGAATTACCCGTTCAGAATTGGGGAATACTTCTTTCTTTGGCTTTTCGGGTTCGTCTTTTAATTCGGTGGTTGATGAAGGAAGGTTTTCAGTTGCGTTCCTGGTTTCTTGAGCAGATTCCGTCAATATAGACTGATCTTCCGTTGCTACTGTCAATTCAGACGTTCGAATAACGGAATTGTTTTCTTGTAGTTCCGGAGATTCATTCGATCCGGATTGTACTATTTCGGTAAGTGTATCAACTTCGGTTAATTGATTCGAAGATTGCTTTGGACGATCATTTTTAGAAACTGTTTCGCCGTCAGAATGATGCTGTTTTTTGTTCCATTCAATGTGCCAACCGCTAGTGTATCTTCTTTTGGTAATGCTGCATGAAGCAATCAATAATGAAAGAAGTAGTAATGGTAGAAAACGTTTCATCTTGTTTTAGTTTTCACCAAAAGTAGGGGAAGAGGTTTGTTTGAATGAATCGGCGAGTCATACTTGATTTTGGTGAGTTGCGGTTTTCCGTACAGATTAGTTTTTTACAGTGGTGTCGCCGTCAGTCTGAGGCTGATCGCGATAAAACCAGCTATAAAAAAAGGTCCCACCATAAAGTGAGACCTTCCTTCTAAAAAGAACCAAGTCTTATTCTACAAATAACTTCGGATCAACTTTTCCGTTGACTTCCAATTTCACGATTTTACCCGTCAATCCCATTTCACCCATCATCAGGTTCATAGCATGCGGGAATAAAAGTCCATTCACATCTTTGTAATCACTGAAAGAGATAGCTTGCTCTGAAGTTTCGCCATCTTGTGTTTGAATGATCACCGATTTTGATTTCAGGAATGTGTTGATATCGAAGTAATCGAATTGTTGTTTGTCGCCATCAGTAGTGAACAATACGTAGAAATCGGTTCCGTTTTGGTTTTCGATTCCTTTCAATTCGTAAGTCATACCCGATGTTTTGTAGTTCATTTCAGGGAACAAACCAACCGATTTTTTCTTCGCAGCCAATGCTTCAGGACTCAACGGTTTTTTGCCTTCCTGCATGTTGGTGCTTCCACCTGTTGTACCGTTGAAGTATTGACGTTGCAATACCATTCCTTGCATTTCGAGTTGACTTGCGTCGCTGTTCGGAGCTTGGAAAGCATCTGTCATTTTCAATGGAGCAGGAATTTGTTGCGCGCTCAATTCCATTTCTTTCGTTACGGATTTGATTTTTTTCATTTTTTTAGTTGCCGCTTTCATCGAAGTGGTTTGCGTAACTGCAAGAATATATTTCTCCAACAATTGATCGGCTGTAATAGCTGCCGCTTTCATTTCCACTACCGGATTTCCGAAAGCATCCATTTTTTCAATTACACCGTCAGCATCAAATTGCTTGATTTTGTC
>JBILJP010000424.1:0-4190 GCA_044377135.1 Fluviicola sp. | reverse complement strand
CCAATCAGGAAGAACATCATAAGAAAAAAACCTTTAAGCAAGAATACCTGGAATTTCTTCAAAAATTTGAAATAGAATACAACGAAAAGTACTTATTTGAATGGATGGATGAATGATGTCACCCCTTAGGGGTTTATTGAACCTATGGCTTGCAACAGGCAATAATCGTTGCATCCCTTCGGGATTTAAAAAAGATACGGAAATTTAAAAAGGCTCTACATCAATAAAATGGGTAATTTACATTTCGTTTTTGGGTTTAAGAGCTTAAAAAATCCCGAAGGGATGAGTTGAATATAAAAAAGACGATTACGAACGAAAACAGAACCCCAATGGGGTAATAAAATACGATGGCAGGCACTTAAATGCTTATGTGATCAACAAGCGGTTTTACAGGTGGTGATCGGTTAAAAGAAACAAGATGAACGAAGCAGAAACAAGAGCAGAACTCATAGATCCTAAGCTAAAAGCTTGTGGTTGGGGCGTTGTAGAAGACTCAAAGGTTCTTCGGGAATACACTATCACGGCAGGTAAAATTCAAACTGGCGGTGGCAGGGGCAAACGCGAAATTGCTGATTATGTATTGGTTTATAAAGGCATCAAACTAGCTGTTATAGAAGCCAAAAGTGATGCGTTAGAAGTAGGTGAAGGTGTTATGCAGGCAAAGAAATATGCAGCGAAACTTCAAGTTGAAACTACGTACAGTACCAACGGCAAAACGATCTATCAAATCTGCATGAAATCGGGCGAAGAAGGTGTCGTGACCGATTTTTTAAGCCCCGAAGAACTGTGGAATAAAACCTTTGCCGAGCAAAACGATTGGCGGGAGAAATTTGCCAATGTTCCTTTTGAAGATAAAAGCGGAACGTGGCAACTTCGCTACTATCAGGAAATAGCAGTGCAAAGAACGGTAGAAAGCATCGCACAAGGAAAAGATCGCATATTACTGACGCTTGCCACCGGAACAGGAAAAACAGCCATTGCTTTTCAAATTGCCTGGAAACTGTTTCAAACCCGATGGACGATTCAGCAAGCCCGCCAGCACAACGCGCCGGCAAGACGACCCAGAATATTGTTTTTAGCAGACAGAAACATTTTGGCAAACCAGGCCTTCAATTCGTTTTCATCATTTCCGGAAGATGCCTTGGTGCGGATAAAACCCAACGAGATCAGGAAAAGTGGTAAAGTGCCCACCAATGGAAGCATTTTCTTTACCATTTTTCAAACGTTCATGAGTGGAACGGATGCAGAAGGTAAACCTGCACCCTATTTTGGAGAATATCCGGCAGACTTTTTTGATTTGATCATCATCGACGAGTGTCACCGCGGTGGTGCAAATGACGAAGGTAATTGGCGGGGTATTTTAGACTATTTCAGTCCGGCAGTGCAATTGGGGTTAACAGCAACTCCCAAACGAAAAGACAATGTAGACACGTACCGTTATTTTGGTGAACCGATTTACATTTATTCGCTAAAAGAAGGAATTAATGACGGTTTCTTAACGCCCTTCAAAGTAAAACGCATTAAAACTACCTTAGATGATTACCGCTATACTTCAGATGATACCATTGTGGAAGGTGAAATTGAAGAAGGTAAACTCTATGAAGAAAAAGACTTTAACCGCACCATCGAAATTGTAGAACGCGAAGCCAAACGTGTCACTATCTTTTTAGATGATGTTAATCAAAACGAAAAGGCCATTATTTTTTGTGCCAATCAGGCACACGCCGCATTGATACGCGACTTGGTAAACCAAAATGCCAAAAGCAAAGACCCTTTTTACTGTGTTCGTGTAACCGCTAATGACGGAGAAGAAGGTGAACGTTTATTGAGAGAATTTCAAGACAACGAAAAGATGTTGCCGACTATTCTGACGACTTCGCAAAAGCTTTCCACTGGAGTAGATGCACGAAACATTCGCAGTATTGTCTTGCTTCGTCCAATCAATTCAATGATTGAATTTAAACAAATTGTAGGGCGTGGAACACGTCTCTTTGATGGGAAAGAGTTTTTCACCATTTATGATTTTGTAGATGCTTACAAGCATTTCAACGACCCCGAATGGGATGGTGAACCGTTGGAAGAAGAGTCGAAAGTGCCAAAGCCCTATTCTAACCCTGAACCAGATGAATCATTCATTATTTCGGAACCAGATACACCGGCCTTAAAGAAGCCGAAAATCAAAATCAAACTGCGAAATGGAAAAGAAAGAACAATTCAACATATGGTTTCCACCTCTTTCTGGAGTGCTGAAGGTAAACCCATTTCGGCAGAAGAATTTTTGAATAACTTGTTTGGTGAGTTACCTAAATTGTTCAAAGACGAAGAGGAATTACGAAAACTCTGGAGTAACCCAATTACCCGAAAGACATTGTTAGCAAATTTAGATGCTGCCGGTTTTCCAAAAGATGATTTATTAACCTTGCAAAAGTTAGTTGACATGGAAAAAAGTGACTTGTACGATGTCTTGGAATATGTTTTCAATGGCGATTATATTGCAATGACAAGAGAAGCAAGGGCTCAGGCAGCTAAAGCAACCATTTTTGCGCTACTCAATGAAAATCAAAAAGAGTTTATCATGTTCGTTTTGAGTAAGTACATTGAAACAGGTGTAGAAGAACTCGATCAGGAAAAACTGCCAATTTTGCTAACAAACAAGTACCAATCTTTGGAAGATGCCAAAGAAATTTTGGGCGATGTGGCAAACATTAGTCGATTATTCATTGAATTTCAAGAGCATCTTTACAAACAAAACGTAGCATAATTAATCTGGTAAACCGGCGTCTTCTATTTTCGTCACGTGTTTAGTTGCTGAAGAGGACTTTATATTTTCTAACACTATTTTCAATTCATTATTCAAGTCTCATCTTCCGGTTCCATGATCCAAAACGACTGAGGAACGAAGTCAACCAACAGCCCAATTCATAATTCATAATTGAAAATTCAACATTAGTCTGACAGAATGTCATAATTCCTCCTTTGGCACAAACCTTGACTATCCTTTCCCAAATTTCAAAAACGTATGAAAACAGGACAAATTCATGTTTCAACGGAAAATATTTTTCCGATTATTAAAAAATTCTTGTATTCCGACCATGAGATTTTCTTGCGCGAGTTGGTTTCCAATGCAGTAGATGCATCCCAAAAACTAAAAGTGCTTTCTTCTCAGGGAGAATTCAAAGGTGAATTGGGCGATCTGAAAGTGGAAGTTTTGCTCGACAAAGAAGCCAAAACCCTCACTATTCGCGACAATGGAATCGGTATGACCGCCGAGGAAATCGACAAGTACATCAACCAAATTGCCTTCTCGGGTGCCGAAGAATTCGTGAAACAATACGAAGGAAAAGAAGGTGCAGAAAGCATTATCGGGCATTTCGGTCTCGGATTCTATTCTGCTTTTATGGTGGCCGAAAAAGTGCAAATCCGTACACTTTCGCGTCATGAAGGATCGCAAGCGGTGCAATGGGAAAGTAATGGTTCGCCGGAATATACCATCGAAGAGATTGAGAAAGATACACGCGGTACGGATATCGTGTTGTTCATCAACGAAGAATCGATCGAATTTTTAGAAAAAGCCCGCATTCAAGGCATTCTGGATAAATACTGTAAGTTCTTACCAATTCCGGTGTTTTTCGGAATGAAAACCGAATACATCAATTCTCCGGAAGGCGAGCAAGATGAAGACGGAAAAGTAAAACGTGTTTCGGTAGATGTTCCGAATCAGGTAAATAATCCTGCTCCGGCATGGACAAAAGCTCCGGTTGATTTGACAGACGAAGATTACAATGCGTTTTACCGCGAGTTGTACCCGATGTCGTTCGAAGATCCGTTGTTCCACATTCATTTGAATGTTGACTATCCGTTTAACCTGACAGGAATCTTGTATTTCCCGCGCATCAAGGAAAACGTGGAAGTACAGCGCAATAAAATCAACTTGTATTCCAATCAGGTATTCATTACCGACAGTGTTGCCGAGATTGTTCCTGAATTCTTGACCTTATTGCACGGTGTATTGGATTCTCCGGATATTCCGCTCAACGTTTCCCGTTCGTACTTACAAAGCGATGGTAACGTGAAGAAAATTTCGGCGCACATCACCAAAAAAGTAGCCGATAAATTGGCAGATATGTTCAAAAAAGACCGTGCCGATTTTGAATCGAAATGGGATGATTTGAAGATTTTCGTTGAATACG
>JBILJP010000423.1:0-4216 GCA_044377135.1 Fluviicola sp. | reverse complement strand
GAATAGGTTATAAGTTTAAGCAACAAGATTAATTGTAAAAATAATAGCGCATAAAAAAACCGAGAATTGATCTCGGTTTTTTTATGTTTTAGAGTTGTATCAAATTCCCAATTCTATCTGAAAAATCAGGCCATATTTACCGGCATCTGTACTGTACTTTAGATCTTCAGTTAATTGGTACAATAGATTCCCTTGAACTTTTAAACGATGGCCATACAAGTACTTTGTCACGCCCAACTGAATATTCTGTTGTTTCTTTTCATTTACAGCGGCAAAAGTTGGATTCGAATAAACCGACTCGAACGGAAGTATTTGTGCAAAACGAGCTGCAACCTCCCAATTTGATTTAAACAAATACGAAACCTGACTCAAAATACCGTAACCGACATAGATACTTGAAAGTTTAGAAGTATCACTATTAAAAGTCACGGGGCTTTTCGCATTGCGTTGTATAAACTCAGTATAGAAAGCAAACCCCTTGTATTTGAATATCATGTCTAATGAAATGGTACTCATGTCCGTTTTTGTATACAAATCCTTTCCTAGCTGTCCTCCAACACGAACGGCATCATCATTGAAATTATACGATGCCCCGATTGACAATTTCGGTTTTTGTTCACGTTCCAAATCACCTTCTATATAATCATTTTTTCCGGTGAATCGTCCAAAGGGCAAAACCTCTACTCGTCCGGTATAGGATAATCCGCTATTTGATTGAGTGGTGTTTCTTCCTTCGCCGGAAGTCAGAGCACCCATCACCGAAAAATAGTTCTGTGTATAAGTCGCGAAAAAACCGAAGTCACGATCAATCGTAAACACTGCATTCACAATAGAACGGTCGGTAAACTGCTGATCACCGGATGAAATAACCCGCTGTCTGTTTCCAGGTAATTTGGTTTGGCCAAATCCGAATTTCAATGACTCGATCGGCTGGTAATAAACAACCGCATCCCGAACAATGTTTACGCTGGTATTAACGGTAGAAGATTGCGTCATTTCCCAATCCATATCGCCACGCGAAAAAGCCAATTGAATCTTGTAAGTTAATTTCGGATTGTAAACAAATCCTTCCATTTTCAATCGCAACCTTCTTACTCTAAATTCCCATGATTCTGCCGATAAATCCTCATCACTTCTAGTAAGCATTGCAGCTCTGTTTTGCATCCGAAACTGAAAACGCACCGAAAAGAGCGAATCTTTCCCAATTATCTCTATTCCCTTTTGAGGTTTCGTAAACGTTAGAATACCCGAATGCTGGGCTGTCAATTGAAATGACGTGATGATTAATCCAACTACTAAAAGTGATGATCTCATTGAACTTTTTTTAATGTGCATTAAACCGATTCTAGATTTTGGGCGAAAATAGATGTATTAACAGTAGATTAATGTTCTAAAAACACATTTGTAATGTTTTCTTAATCTTCATAATACTGAGGTAACATTGAGCCGGAAAACGAACACTTTTTTCCCTGAATTTGATTTTTAAGTATTCACATCATGTTAATGCCCCCTTCTATCGTTTATTATTCCTTAACATTAAATTAATCTTAAAAAATGTAGAAGTCCTATCAACAAAGGACTTCACACGAAAGCCCTCTTTTAGTCAACTGATCAACAAGCGAACTTTACCTTTTCGTTAACAATGAAATGAAGTGTAACGCGGTAATGACTAAGCAATACCTTTGCTGACAAATATTATACGATTATGGCATCAGGATTATTGAAGTTCTTTTTACCGAAAGACAGAATTTTTTACTCATTGTTTGAACAAGCCAGCCAGAACCTAGAGGCTATCGCTGGTAAACTGGTTTTATGTGTAAACGAGGCTGATTACAACAAAAGAGCAGTTATAATTAATGAAATGGAAGATTTAGAACATCAAAATGATGATCTGACACATGAGATCTTCATGGAATTGGGTAAAAACTTCATCACTCCTTTTGACCGAGAAGACATTCATGCTTTGGCTACATCATTGGATGATATCGCCGACCATATTTACGCTACCGGTAAAAAAATTAATTTCTACCGGGTTGATCCGAACGATTCCGGAATTTTGAAAATGGCTGATGCCATTTACGAAGCGGTATTGGCAGTAAATGCTGCCGTTAAAGAATTGCGTAATCTTAAAAACACGCAAAAAATCATTGAATGTGTCATCAAAATCAACTCAATTGAAAACCAAGCTGATGATATCTTCGATTTAAGTATCGAGAAATTATTCGATTCGGATATTGACGCCAAAGACCTGATCAAAAAACGCGAGATCTACCAGATTATGGAGGTTGCTACCGATAAATGCGAAGATGTAGGTAACGTCATCGAATCAATCGTAGTTAAATACGCATAATTCACGCTAATAACCGAGATATGTTTACGTTATTAATCGTCATCATTGTCATTGCCTTGTTGTTTGACTTGGTAAATGGTTTCCATGATGCGGCAAACTCTATTGCAACGGTAGTTTCTACTAAAGTACTTACTCCATTTCAAGCCGTTATTTGGGCTGCAGTGTTCAACGTAGCTGCGTTTTGGGTATTTGATATGAGTGTAGGTAACACGGTTGCTAAAACGGTAGACAACTCCGTGATTGACCTTTGGGTTATTCTGGCAGGGTTGATTGCCGCAACTGCGTGGAACCTGTTCACCTGGCGTTTAGGATTACCTTCTTCTTCTTCACACACACTAATCGGTGGATTTGCCGGTGCAGCTGTTGCTCACGCAGGTTTTGACGTGTTGAAAATGGAGGAAATCATCAAACCGTTGTTGTTCATCTTCTTAGCTCCGTTGATCGGTGGATTTATTGCCTTCATTATTGCACTTGTTACCGTGCAACGTGTGTTCATTAAGAAAATGATTTGGGCAACGGGACTTTCTGCTATCACTGTTTGGGCTTCGTGGTACTACAAAGATTTCATTGATTTGAAACCGATCATGATTTGGATTATCGGTTGTACCTTGGGTGTGTTCTTATTGACCTATACCGGTTATCAGTTGATTTACGGAAAACGTCAGTCAGCCATGAAAGAATCTACCATGTACAAACGTTTGCAATTGTTGTCATCAGCAGCCTTTTCATTGGGTCACGGTGGTGCCGATTCGCAAAAAGTAATGGGTATTATCTGTGCCGCATTGATTGTATATGCCAACGCTATTAGAAACGGTGAAGTGAATGAACAGCTTCCTTCTTACTTGACGGTTGCCGAAGTGGTGCAAATCAAGTATCATGACGACTCAGGGAAAATCAAAAAATTCTCTCCGAAGCAAACCGAAGTGGACGGTCACGTGATCTACCAGGACGGTAAGGACATCATTGACTTAACAGCCAATGAAACCTTGTTCGACGATGAAGAATTCAACAAAAAAGCCGATCCAAACAATCCGTTCTTATTGTCGTTGAAAGATGACAAAAAAGATTTTAAAGCGGCTAGTAAGAAATTGGAACCGCTTCTTGTTTATACCAAAGGAAAAGAGGTACACGATTACAAAACCGAAGAATTGATTTTCACCAAAAAAGAGGTGAACCGCGATTACAAAAATGCCGGTTTCTTTGCCGATTACGTTGATGAAAAATCGGGTGAGTTGCTTGAAGGCTATAAAATGGAAACCAAGGTAAACAGTGAAACGATGCCTGGTTGGATTGCCTTTATGTGTTACTTAATGATCGGTTTAGGAACTTTGATGGGAGGTTGGAAAATTGTGAAAACAATGGGTACCAAAATCACGAAAGTAACGCCGTTGGAAGGTGTTTGTGCTGAAACTGCGGGTGCATTGACTTTGTTTACCGTATCACAATTCGGTATTCCGGTTTCTACCACGCATACCATCACCGGTTCCATTATCGGGGTTGGGGCAACCAAACGTTTGAGTGCCGTTCGCTGGGGTGTAACCATCAACTTACTGTGGGCATGGATTTTGACCATTCCGGTATCTGCCGTATTGGCAGCAGGAGTGTACTACGTTTGTGTGTTCTTTAAATCATAAGAAATACTTAACTGATTAAGTCCCTTATTCGTGAAAACGAGTAAGGGATTTTTTTATGATCTTGGTTTATCAATTTTGAATGCTTAATGTTGAATTTTTAATGAGTGTATGTCCCTGATATAGGTTGACCACAAAAGTCAATTTATATGAGAACAACAATTCGTTTAGTAAAGACCCGACGACGGTTCACAGAAGACTTCCAACGTAAGGTGGTGAAAGAATTCGAGGAAGG
>JBILJP010000422.1:0-4219 GCA_044377135.1 Fluviicola sp. | reverse complement strand
GTGTATCATTTGGGGCGAATAGTTTGAGCTAGCTCAAACACTAATTCGTTACGAATCAAACGATCTATCCAATTTATTTATTCGTGGCGGAAAAAATAAATAAATTTTTCCCCGGACAACAATGATTACTTTTCTAGAACCATTAAATAGATTTTCGAAATGAAGACTTTTTTGATTGTATATGCAACTTGTTCATTCATCTGGCCACTGTTTTTCTGGGTTTTTAATGAAGATGATTTTTATGTTCCTATTGGTGTGAGAGTTGCTTTTTTATACCTTGGGATTGTATTTAACGTGAGTTCGGGATAAGAATTCAGTCAGATCGCTTAGAGATAGCTGGATTCAAGCGAAAAGAACGAGATGTATCGGGCATACATCGAGTGCTTTTTCGAGCAGAAGACGGCTGTTTATAAGCGAAAATGCACCTTAGCTAATCCCTAAAACATTCATCTGTGGCGTTGTATTTCGCAGAGATGACTCGCCATCTCTACAAAATACGCCTAACATCTGAACATTTTATGAATTTCTGACGGGTATTCTTATCCCGAACTCACGTTATTTACTTCAATCAACGATTCATCCAAATTTTCGTATTGCTCTAAAGAAATATAATTCAAGTCTTTTGAAAGTAGTAATTGCGATCTTAATTCTGTGTTTGAAGCTTTCGCAATGATCAAATACCGAATAAATTCTTTCTTACCACCTCGTTCGTATCCTTCCGCAATATTAGAAGACACGGAAACAGAAGATCTTCTCATTTGATCTCTTAAACCAAAATCTTTTGCCAATTCTGTTGAGTTGGTCAATTTATATATTTCAACAGATACCCAATGGGCTTTTTGCCAAGCTTTGATGTCTTTAAATGAAGTAATAGTAGGCATTTTGTTCAGTCTTTTTTTGAGTTTGTTGATGCTTCTCACAACTTAAGATAGCCAAAAACAGCTCATTAACAAACTTAAAAACTCAAAAAACTTAGAAACTGCCCAACTAATTTTGAACAAAACGAGAAGTCACTAATAAACCACCACCTTTTGACTCCATTCCCTGCCATTCATTGTACCACGAACAAAATAAATACCTTTTGCCAATGATTTGGTACTTAAAAGAGTGGTTCCGGTTAACATTCCTGCCGGGATTCGCTCGCCGGTTAAACTCATCAATTGAACTTCACTTACCGGTTTTTCAGCTGAAATGATAAACTGACCTTCTCCAGCATAAGAAACAGTTGGTAGTTGGGCGTTCGTTTCGTTTAATCCGGTGACATCACAAATAGTGGTTGTGAATGAAATATGGTCGATATCAACCAACGTATCTTCAACGTAGGAAGAAGACTGTCCTTGAATGCCAAATAGAACCATTATTTGATTCCCTTCAACAATAACAGGATTCCATTTTGAAATCAACGTTTGAATCAACGCAGGACTATTTCCGTTGACAGTAGCGTAATCATAGCTAATTGGTGTATAAATCACATAAGGAAAACCATCAGGAATCTGATTGATCATGGTGTTCATACCTGCCAACTGGGCTGTATCGGAATATTGGAAGACAAAGTAACTTTCTTCGCGTGGACGACAAGTGCCGTTTGTATTAAAATTACCAAAATCATGGTCCGGGTTAAGTCCGTTGTATTCGCTTTTCCAGGCCGTACACGTAGCAGGATCAAATACGGTCACATAAAATGCCGGTTCCTGACCACAGATTCCATATTCAACCAAATCGTTGTTGATGGAGACACTATTATAAATTGTGTTTTCAGGATAGCAATTGACCGTTAATTCAGATTGTGCATTCAGCGTGGAAACCAAACAAGATAGCGCCAAAAAGGTGGTGTAAATGTGTTTCATGTGAGTTGATGTTGATTTATAGAAGTAAACATAAAATTATTCGCTCAATGTTTATTGGTGAATGAACATTCAAGCTGATTCTTTGAACAACTAGTTGATGTTGTATCGCAAGATCTTAAATCCAACCGCGTGTTTGTCATCAGCCGCATGCTCAAGCACCACTTCCGAAGTCCAGTCAGAAAGATCGATTTCCGGAAAAAAAGTGTCTGCTCCGTAGGTATGATCTACTTCCGTAATAAACATTTCCGTTAACACATTAAGCTCAATTGCTTCGCGGTAAATCTGACCACCACCAATAATGTAAACGGTTCGTTCGGTTTCGTTTTTGTAGTGATCCAAACATGCTTCGAGCGATGAAAACACACTGCAACCCGGAGCTTGATAGTTTTCATCCCGGCTCAATACCGCATTTTCGCGATTGGGAAGCGGCCTGAAACGCTCAGGAATAGATTCGTAGTTCTTACGTCCCATCACCACTATATGTCCGGTGCTGGTTTCTTTGAAAAACTTCATATCGGCGGGCAAATGCCACATCAAATCATTGTTTTTACCAATTCCGCGCTGGCGATCCATCGCAACTATAAGACTTACCTTCATTCTCCTATTATTTTTACTTCTTTAGGCGTTACAAAAACCAACTGCGGCACCGCAGTTTGAGTTTTGGTCCAAAAGGCAAGAATTTCTCCGGCCTGTTCCGGCGATGCAAACAAACCGCTTACCAAATGATAGTTTCCATCCGGCGCCAAAATACGTGTTGTAGAAACTTTCTGTTCAGGTGACAATTTGGTCCAATCTGTTCCGAGCACAGCATCCAACTGAACGGTATAATAACCTTCCAGCAATAGGTCAAAGCGCTGATGAGCTGTAGTGTTTTGTCCCACAAATAGCTCAGTCGTTCCTTTGGCGTGCTGGGCAAATAAGCCACGCGAATCACTGAAAAACAACTTCATCTTCGCCAGTGACGCTTCGTCTAAAAAATCGGCACGGCGGGTATTGTAATCAAAATCGGGGAGAATATAATACGGTTTCACCAACGCTTCCTGACGCGGAAAAACCCAGGTAAAACAATGCTCCACTTTTTGAAATTTCACCTTACTGCTATCCACCGAAACGGTTGTGCTCAGCATCATTCCACCATCAGTATACCGATCCCGTTGATTGGAAACAAAATTCCCCAACGACCAAGCCGTAAGCTTTTCTTCGCCGGCTACCGTTTTTTGAGATACCGGTTGCAATACGTGCGGATGTCCTCCGATCACCATATCCGCTCCTTGACGGTAACAAAATGCCTCCCACTTTTTCTGGTAATCATTCGGAAGGATTTGGTATTCGGTTCCCCAGTGCATGGTACAGATTACAATATCGGCCCCCAATGTTTGGGCCTTTTTGAAATCGGCTTTCATCACTGCACTGTCAATGTAATTGATGATCAATGGCGCGGCTACCGATAACCCATTTGTTCCGTAGGTGTAATTCAATACCGCAATTTTCAATCCGTTTTTCTCAACAATCAGCGGGTAATTCTTATCGCGTTCGGCTTTGTTGCGAAACGTTCCGGTATGTTTTACACCCAATTTATCCAATACATCTAAGGTTTTGGTCACGCCTTTTCCGCCACCGTCGCACGAATGATTATTACAGGTTAGAATCACATCAAATCCGGTATCAACCAATCCTTCTGATAATTCGGGTGGTGCCGAAAACTGCGGATAACCTTTGTACGGTTTACCTGCATGTGTCACTTCC
Organism: Fluviicola sp.; assembly: GCA_044377135.1. GTDB lineage: Bacteria > Bacteroidota > Bacteroidia > Flavobacteriales_D > Crocinitomicaceae > Fluviicola. Next base: position 626 of record JBILJP010000422.1, on the reverse strand, counting down.
AGATTGGCAATGGCTATATCCGCTTCGCTGATGAGTGGTTTCACAAATTGGAAACAGTCGCGGTAATCATAAGCATCTTTCTTGGTATTGTGCGCTCCTTGTATCTGTCCGCCATGTTGCATCACATCGCCTACAAACAATAGTTTCACTTGTTTATCAGGTACATTCTGAGCCCAGAAACCCATGGATGATGCGAAGGAAATAAATGCCAAAAATTGTTTGATCATAACGCTGAAATTGAGGGTTAAAAGTACGAAAGTTGCATCGATGTATAACACCGATGTTAACAAACGAATGATCCTTGCCTTAAAACCTGAACCACTTAAACACAGAAACAACCGTAATTCAACTTACACCTTTGTCAAGATTCAGCAAAGAGTAAAGATTATTATTGAAGAGTTTTCCAAAATACGGTTTCTGAAATTTTCAGTGATTTATTAGATTCGGATACTTTTTAAAGGCGGAATGATCGGTATAACAGGATTTATACTAAAAGAATATCCGAAACACTTACCCCAGTAGAATGCACATTCTAATCGGTACAATTTTTTTATCTAACAATCATTGTCTATTTTTAAGGCAAAATATTACTTAGCTATGAAAAAAGTTTACTTATTGGCAGGTGC
>JBILJP010000421.1:0-4224 GCA_044377135.1 Fluviicola sp. | reverse complement strand
AACCGTATGTAGAGAATGCTGTAAAACATGGACTTTTGCATAAGAAAGGCGCCAAAAAGCTTACGATTAATCTTTCCAGAAACGCCACTCATTTGATGATTCAAATAGATGACAACGGAATAGGTCGTGCGCGCGCCAACGAATTAAATCAACGCAAAACCGATCGACACCAATCATTTGCCACAGCGGCGAATCAAAAACGGTTGGAATTATTGAACAGTGGGCGCAATACTTCTGTTGTAATTCAATATATCGACAAACCTGAAGGTAGTGGAACTACCGTTATCATTAGCATTCCGATCGTAATCGGATCCAATTAACAGACACGTAATTCATGAGCGAAACACCAAATAAATACACTGCCATTATCATTGATGATGAATTGAGAGCACGTGTTCTTTTACAAGGAATGTTGGAAAGCATAGTACCGGAAGTGGAAGTAGTCGCTTTATGCGAAGATCTTCCTTCGGGAATAAAAGCCATTCGCAAATTTCAACCCGATTTGGTGTACCTCGACATAGAAATGCCCGGCAACAGCGGGTTGGAACTGCTTGATTTTTTTAATGAAGAAGACATTCGGTTTTCCATCATTTTCACAACAGCCTATAGTCATTATGCCATTAAAGCATTTAAACTATCGGCCATCGATTATCTATTGAAGCCCATTGAGCAAGATGAGCTCACAGCATCTTTCGACCGGTTTAAGCGAACAAATCAACGCGACAAAAACAACTATTCTCTGTTGCAGGAAAACTTGCGTGTTACAGACGCACAGAAGCTGGCTGTTCCTTCCGGAAATACGTATCGTTTTATTGAGTTGGATGATATTCATTACCTGAAAGCAGAAGGATCGTATACGCAACTTGTCTTTACAGATGAAACGCGTTTGATCGCCAGTAGAACACTTAAAAATTTCGAAGAAATTCTCGACGACTCAACCTCTTTTTTCCGGTGTCACAAATCGTTTTTAGTCAATGCAAAATACATTACCGGATACAACAAATCAGATGGTCATTTATTGCTAAAACACAACATCAGCATTCCTATTTCGACCGACAAAACAGCTGAATTAATGACCCGAATGAAGTTAGTAAAGCGTTGATTTGATTGGAAAACACATCCCTAAATCTTGTATATTTGACTCATGACAGAAAAAGCAGTTATTGAAGTGCTCAACCAATTGTTTGAAATTGAAAAGAAAAAAAATCAATTTCAGTTTGAGCGAATCGATCGAAACATTGATCGCTTAGTGTGGTTATTTGAACAGGAAGGTTACAGTTATCAGGATCCAACCGGCGAGTTGTACAACGAAACACGAACAGATTGTCAGGCAACCTTTTTATCTGAAAACGAACCCTTTGTAATCAAAGAAACGATTAAACCAATTATATTGAAAACCGTTGACGGCATCAGTACGATTGTGCAACAAGCGCGCGTCATTATTAATTAATTTACCTCATGCACTTTATCAATTACGCCATCGACCTTGGCACAACCAATTCTTTGATTGCCAAGCACCATGAAGGGAATGTACAGTTGTTTAAAAACCCCAAGGGATTTAAAGAAACGCTTCCCAGTGTTGTTGCATTTCGCAAAACCGGAATGCTGGTTGGTGACAAAGCCAAGGAGTTAAAAGATCGCGACCCGCAAAATGTCTTTTCATCGTTTAAGCGCAAAATGGGTACGGATGAACATTTTTTTGTGCCTTTAACCCAGGAAACCATTGATCCGATCAAACTTTCAACAATTGTTTTGAATGAATTGAAAACGTTTGTGCGCGATGAACAACCGTGTTCGGTAGTGATTACCATTCCCGCATCTTTTGACACCATTCAATCCAACGCCACCAAAAAAGCAGGGTTTGACGCTGGTTTTGAAGAAGTTGTGCTACTGCAAGAACCTATCGCAGCTTGTTTGGCGATTTTCAATCAACAACACGTAACCACCCAAAATGGTAAATGGCTTATTTACGATTTGGGAGGAGGAACTTTTGACGTAGCCATTGTTTCGGCAACGGAAGAGGAATTAAAAATCATTGATCACGAAGGAAACAACTTTTTGGGTGGATTGGATTTCGATATTCTGATTTTAAACGAATTGATCCTTCCGCAATTAAAACAACAAGGCGCCTTTTCGCAGTTGGTAGAATTGCTGAAAACCAACCCGGATCATCCGTCTGTTCAGTCGACCTACAATTATTTACTGTTCTATGCAGAGCAACTGAAAATTGAATTGACAGGTTATCCGGAAAGCTTTACCGATTTTACGTTGAAAGATGATAACGGCGACGAAAACGAAATCAGTATTTCAATCAAACGCGTTGATTTTAACCGGTTGATTGATCAAAATCTACAGTATACAGTAAATCTCGTAAACGATTTGCTGACCGTAAACGGTTTAACTGCTGACGATTTCACCGAAATTGTACTGGTTGGAGGAAGTACCTATATTCCGTATGTACAGGAAAAGCTGGTGAAAGAATTGGGAATTGGCATCAATCAACGTGTTGACCCCACAAATGCCATTGCCATCGGAGCGGCTTATTACGCAGGAAACAAAGCTAGTAAGCTCACTCAAACCGTTACTAAAAAAGCTACCGCAACATTTGATCGGGTTACAATAAAACCCATTTACGAACGACAATCGCGTGAGCATGAAGAACTCATCATGCTGAAGGCTGAAGGCGATCCGACAGGTTTGTTGTTTCGTGTTTTTCGAAAAGACCTGGGGTATGATTCGGGAAAGAAACCACTTGGCCTTACTCAACGAATCACTTTACCATTGCAGCTCAAAACCACCAATGAATTTCAAGTGGAAATTTACGACGAGTCGGGCGCATTATTAGATTCAAACGCTGCCACCATTCAAATCAGCCAAGGATTGTTTGTGATTGACGGTCAACCGCTTCCGCATGACATTTGCATTGAAGTAGATGATGTGATTGGAAAAGAAACGGTATTGGAGGCTATTTTCGACAAAAATGCCATCTTACCATTGACGCGAACGATCTACAAAATGCTCTCACGCGACTTGCTTCAATCGAGCGATGACGCTTTGATTATCAATATTATGGAAGGCGATAAAAATGCGAGTCCCGCTACGAACCAAGTCATCGGTTGTCTGGCAATTCGTCCGAAAGAAATTGGTCACAACTTGTTTCGAGACACCGATATAGGTATTACGCTGAGCATTTCAGAAAGTCGTGATTTAACGGTTAGCGCAAACATTTCATTGATCGATTACGAGATTAAAAACATTTTCAGCCCTACTCAAAAGACTGTACATCTACCCAAATTGCGCGAAGAATTTGCTTTTCTTCACCATCAAATTTCAAAAGATCTGGAAGAGATGTTAGCGGTTGAAGAGTTTGAACAAGCCGCCGCTTTACAACAGTTAAAACTGGAATGTGAGCAGAGCAGAGATACGATTGGTTTCACCGGAGAGATTGCAAGTGACACCAAATTTCACCATGACGAGATGAAACGGCAAATCGCCATTCGTTATGATAAGCTGGTTAAAAAGCAAAAACTGTTAGGGATTTTAGAAGAATACCGTTCGGCCAAAGATGAATTTGAATACTACATGAAGCAGCCCGATTTTCCGGATCGTTTAAAAATAACTTACCAGGATATTTTGCGCAAGGAACAAGCAGCCATTGCCGGTAGTAATATTCACTTTTTACGCAGTTTGGAACGGCAGTTACGTGATCTATCCTGGGAATATGAGAAAAACAGCATCGGTTCGTTGCGATCCATTTATTTGAATTACAAATTCTTACCTCCGGATGCGTTCGTTGATAAACAGGAAGCCAGTCGTTTGTTTGAAATAGGCGATGATATACTGAATCGGGAATCAACTAGTCCGAATGAATTTCTGAATCTTCTAGGAAGGCTTTGGCATCAATTAACACCCGCCTACAAACGCAATTCGGGAAGTAGTGATTTTGATTTGAAAGGAACCGGAATTCGATGATTAGTCTGAAATGAGCCGTTTCATGCGCATCGTTTCATAAATATTGAGAATTGATGCGTCTCCTTTGGCATATTCCGACGTAGAAATATAGACCTCTTTTCGGGTGGTCTTCGGATTGACACGGTAACTTTCAAACAACACGTTCAGATAATCGAGCGCCGGAAATTTAGAAGCGATTACAGTGGTTTCATTTTCCAATTGCGGGTCAAAAACAGCTATTAATCGCTCGGTTGGCAAGATGTACAAAGTAGT
>JBILJP010000420.1:0-4232 GCA_044377135.1 Fluviicola sp. | reverse complement strand
TAAACCGTATTGTGCGTATTGGTTAGCCAACAATCCTTTTGTAAATTCAATGGCTTCCTGGTGATCCAACTGAATGTCATTGGATTTAAAGATGTGCCCTTGAATCAACTGCCATTTCAAATCTTTGGCGTAGTTGTCGTAATCTTCGTTTACTTGTTCTTGTGTAATCGGTTTATCGTTTGACAAACGAATCCAACGTTTCAAGAACTCATCTGGCAAGGCAACTGGCGTTTTGTCAACCAACTCGCGGTAAACTTCGCGCGTTAACAAACGGTCAGAATCATTGGCAAACATTTGATCCAGGTCGCTTGCGATACGTGCACGCAATGCTTTCTCTGAATCAATGGCTCCCGGACCGAACAATTTGTCAAACAAATCCTGGTTCAATTCTGCCAATTCCATTTGTTTGATATCGTTGATCGTCAATTGGTAGCTGTCAGAGTGGTTCGCAAGTTCCTCTTCCGTAACACCCAACATAGCTGCTTTGTCTTTGTCGCCACGTGTCAACGCAGATGCAGAAACAGTTACTTTATCGCCAATGGCTTTTCCAACCAACGAAGCTTTAACAGCTGCGTCTTCGATGAATTCCATTGAAGTAGTGGAAGAGTGCATCACACCACCTTCTTTGATAGAACCATCTTCATTCAACTCAACAAACTGACCCAAGATCATATCGGTTTCGCCTACTTTGTCTGCAGAAACCAATTTTCCGTAACGACGACGCAAATCATCGATTTGTTTGTCCAATAACGTATCGTCGATTTTTACTTTTACGTAATCAAATTTTGATTTAGCGCCCAACTCTAAGTTGATAGCCGGTTTGTAACCGATTTCGTACGTAAATTCAAAGTCAGCAGGGTTTTCGAAATCACCTTTTACTTCCGTATCTTCTTTCGGAATAGGGTTTCCAAGAATTTCGAGTTTGTTTTCTTCAACGTGTTTGTAAAGCGCTTCCGAAACCAATTTATTCATCTCTTCGGCCAACACCGATTTCCCGTATTGTTTTTGTACCAAAGCCATTGGCACTTTTCCCGGGCGAAATCCTGGTATTTTAGCTTGCTTGCGGTATTTCTCCAACGAAGCAGTTACTTTTCCTTGATAATCTTCTGGCGAAACTTGCACTGTAAGTAATGCTGTTTGCGCGTTCACTTCTTGACGAGTTACGTTCATTCCGTTCTACTTTTGATAAGTTGTTAAAACAAAAAAGTCTCGTATCAATGACGAGACGAGACTTTTTTCATGAAGTGCGGATGGAGGGACTCGAACCCGCACACCTCTCGGCACCAGATCCTAAGTCTGGCGTGTCTACCAATTTCACCACATCCGCAGTACCTCTTTTTGTTTGATCCGACTGATCGTTGTTGAGGTTATTTCAATTCTACCATTCGTTAAAATGGTGGACAAAAGTAGTGATATTTTTATTTCATGCAAACGAATTGTACTATTTCTTTCGAATTGACGAAAAAAAAGTGTTTTGCTCTCGATTAACGTGAAAGCGTTCTTTTTTGATTCATTCAACCTCTTCCTGATCGTTCGTTATTTTAAATACATGTCTTATTTAGTTCATTTGTTGATCCTGAAGGTTGGAAAAACGCTCAATCGAATGTAATTCAATTAGTTTGATTGAGTTACTTTTTAAAAGCGGATATGCTACAAGGCATTAGTAATAACCAAAAAAAGGACATTTAGTGATTAATATCATGTTTTTTTGTGATAAAAATCATGTTTTAAGTTGATTTTTTAATGGGTAAAAGTTAATTCTGTAATGATAAACCTTATATTCACAAGTAATTACGAACTGAAATAGATGCATAGTCAAGAAGCAATTAACGCATTATTTCTACACGCGACTGAAGGAATTTTGGTTACTAATTCGAAAGGTGAAATCACCCGGATCAACCCGAGTGCCGAAAAACTGTTTGGTTATGATGCTGGTGAATTGACACGAGTTAAAATAGAACGACTCGTTCCACAACGATTTTCAAACAAGCATGAAAACAACAGAACAAACTATGCACATCATCCGCACGCCCGATCTATGGGATTGGGAATGGAACTTTACGGCTTAAAAAAAGACGGTTCCGAATTTCCGGTCGAAATCAGCTTAAGTCCTTATACCTATGAAGATGAAACTTTTGTAGTTGCCTTCATTGTAGACATTACGTTGCGGAAACATGCAGAAGAAAAGTTGAAGAATTATTCAACGGATCTGGAAGAACAAGTAAAAAATAGAACCTTGGTTTTGGAAGAAGCGATTAAGGAACTGGAAAAAACCAAACGAGAACTAAATACATCACTCGAAAAAGAAAAAGAGTTGAACGAAATGAAGTCGCGATTTGTATCAATGGCTTCGCACGAGTTTAGAACGCCGCTTACCACTATGATGTCATCACTTTCGCTGATCACAAAATACAGTGAATTAGACGATTTGGAAAATCAGAAAAAACACGTCGGGAAAATCAAGAATTCCATTCGAAACCTCACGGATATTTTGAATGATTTCCTTTCCGCTTCCAAACTGGAAGAAGGTAGGGTTGAAAACCGACCGGAAGAAATGAATATCCGGCTTTTTATTGCTGAAATAATTTCCGAAATGAAGGGGATTCTTACGGGTAAGCAGGAGCTTGCGCAAGAACATGCCGGGGATGAAACTGTTTTTCTTGATCCTAAAATTCTCAAAAACATTTTGTTCAATCTGGTGTCAAATGCCATTAAGTTCTCCAAGGAAGAAGGCCGAATTGAATTAACCACTCTTGTTGATACTAATGCAGTGCAGATTACCGTCAAAGACAATGGAATTGGCATCAGCAAAGAAGACCAGAAAAGCTTATTTGAACGCTTTTTCCGCGGAAGTAATGCCGTACATATTCAGGGAACGGGCTTAGGCTTGAGTATCGTTGCCAGGTATGTTGAGTTAATGAACGGAACGATCAAGATTGACAGTACCCAAAATGAAGGAACTACAATAACACTTACTATACTACACCCTGAAACCGATTACAATGAAAAAAATACTACTGATTGAAGATAATACCGATGTGCGGGAAAACACCGCTGAAATACTCATGTTGGCAGATTATGAGGTAATTACCGCCGAAAATGGAAAAAATGGCGTTCAACTGGCGCTGAAAGAAAAACCGGATTTGATCATCTGTGATATCATGATGCCTGTGCTCGACGGACACGGGGTATTGCACCTGTTATCCAAAAATGAAACAACAGCAGGCATTCCCTTTATCTTTCTTACAGCAAAAGCCGATAGGGGAGATGTACGCAAAGGAATGGCTATGGGGGCCGACGATTACCTCATCAAACCCTTCGATGATGAAGATTTGCTCAACGCGATTGAAGTGCGACTTAAAAAGAATGAATTCCTGAAAATACAATTCTCCCAAAATTTTGATGGCGTGAATGATTTTTTACGGGAAGCGAAAACCTTTGAGTCACTAAAAGAACTTTCAGAAGAACGGGATGTGCGTCACTACAAGAAAAAAGACGAGATTTTTCGAGAAGGAACTTACCCCAGAGGTGTTTACTTTGTCAGCAAAGGAAAGGTGAAGATCTTCCAAAAAAATGATCAGGCTAAAGAACTCATTATTTCGTTGCATAAAGAAGGCGATTTTTTCGGATTTCTCTCCTTGTTGAAAGATGAACCGTACACCCATTCGGCGGCAGTTTTGGAAGATGCTGAAATTTACATGATCCCTAAAGATGACTTCTTTTCGCTGATCTACAAAAACACCGAAGTTGCCAAAAAATTCATTGAGATTTTATCCAATAATTTGCTTGAAAACGAACAGCAACTGGTGCGTTTGGCCTACAACTCCGTAAGAAAAAGAGTAGCAGAAGCACTAGTGAAATTATCTGATACCTATAAAAAAGAAGAAGATCGTTTCAGTATGAATGTTTCGCGTGAAGACCTGGCAAGTATTGTAGGAACAGCCAAAGAAACGGTGATCAGAACACTCAGCGATTTCAAAGACGATAAGTACATTGAAATTTCGGGAGGTACCATTACCATTTTGGAATACGATGTGTTGGCTTCGTTGAAAAACTAAGCTACGGATTCAATTTACGCTCCACATTTATACCACATGATTGGATGCTAAGATCATTCTCTTGTGTCTTTGTGTCCTTGTGGTTTTTTATTTTATCACCAAGGTACAAAGACACGAAGCTTTACCATTTAAGACCAGCTGTAAAGTTCGGTGACAGGGAATCTCAACCCTTAT
>JBILJP010000419.1:0-4234 GCA_044377135.1 Fluviicola sp. | reverse complement strand
GTTTCAACTTCATCAATTCGGTTCCATCGGTTTTCATCAAAAACAACAATCCTTGTTCCGTAACACCAATTGCCTGCATACTTCCTTTTCCCAACACATCGGCGATCATGGTTGTAGCGCTGAGTAATTGGTCTTCCATTTCTACAGATTTCACCAGCGCTTTATCGCCCGGAAAAGGAATTGGATATTCCTCTGAAAATTCCAAAACAGAATCGTTGTACAGCATACCATATCGACCGACCACCAAGTGTTGATCGCGCGTCATGACAGGTGAACTAAACCAACCATAGCCCAGATTGACGCGACTTAACAGATTTCCGTTCAAATCAACCATCTGCAATTCACCGTAACTATCCAATAATGCAATGCGTTGCTGACCATTTTCTGTGAAAGCAAACGGAGCAGTATGCACACCCGATCCGGTTTCACGCAACCACAACAATCCACCCGTTTTTCCATTCAAAGCAAAATGATAATCGCCGTAGTGTGCCATTTTAAAACCGTCGATTGCATCTGAGTTGGCAGTACCACGGCCGGCGTTTACAATATCTTTCACACCATCGCCATTGACATCAATGAGCAATGAAGGCACATTTCCGTTGTGCGATGAAATGGAATCTTGTTGCCAAATAGGTGAACCATCCTGACCGTTTAAGGCGTAAAATCCGTAACCTTCCACTGAAAAAGCTACATCTTTGATACCGTCGCCATTAAAATCTTCGGTTGCCGGCACACTTTCCACGTCATACGGAAGCGGATATTTCCAGAGTTCCAGACCCGAAGCCAGATCGAAACAGAAGAAATAATAGTTATCCGTTCCAAAAAACAGTTTATTGTCGGCAATAGAAATTCCGGTAACATCGTCATCCCCCGCAAAGGGAACTTTATAGGTTGCCTTCACCGCCCCTGTTTTCGGATCGATGGCATAAACACCGTCGAGTTTATCGTTGCGATTATCGCGTGAAATACCATTGGAACCAATGTACATGAGCCCCTTATGGAATAACATATTAGTACGATACGTCGTGACACCGATTTGCGTTTTCCATTGCAGCGGAAATTGCGATGTCATCGGCTTTTGCGCTACGCACGTCAGCATTCCGCCGACAATTGCAAGCAAAGAAACGGTTCTTCTTACCATTGTTCTAGTTTATAGCGTTTTTTTGAAATCGGGTTATAATGACAATTGGTGCTCGAAACAGACATGATAAAAGAATTTTCTTTTAAAACGGAGCCTTTAAAAATGATGTGGGATCGATGCATTTTACCATTCGTTTAATTTAAACCACTTGTTGAGTGACAGCACATAATAACCGAATTCGGCATCTTTGACGCTGATGATTGTGTCGTCGTCCATTTTTACAACACTCGTTAAGGTAGGTGAAAGAACGATGGTTTGCTCATTCGTCTTTGTTCCTATTTTGTCATTTTCAAAAAACAGTTGTGTTGAACCATCAAAAACGGGTAATTCAATTTCACGAATTCCGGATTTAATACGTTTACTCAGTGTCAAGTCATACTGATCGTACCCATCGGAGGTTTTTATATAGCCCATGTAATCGACCACCAGATCATATGCTGGTAAAGTACTGAGTTTATATTCATTGATCCTATAAAAATAGGGCTCCCACCCCACGTTCCATTTTCCATTGCGTTGCGTTCTGATTTCAAATTCTGAGTAAAGCACCCCTGTAACGTACAAGCCATCGAATGAAACCGGTAATATGGATTCAAGTCCTAAAGAATACAACCCCGTTTTTCCGTTGCTGAAAACCTGAATTCCGGATTCAAATCCGTTTGCATCCATCAGAATGGTAATCTTGTCAAACACCGCAGGAATAAAAGCTCCTGTCATAGGGTTTACAAATCCTTTCTTTTTGCCGATAGTGGTCGGAATAATCGAGGATTCTATTGAACTGATAAAAAGCGGCTCTCCGAAACTGGTATAAACAAACGGTACAATCGTATCACTCAGTTGATTGATAATTCCGTACATCCCCTTTTTGTTTTGAGCGATAAACCGACATGGTAAACCGGTTGTTTGAATGGATTTATAAACGGGTGGAATGGTCACCACAGTAGATACATCATTTAAAAAATCGTTGAACGATAACATGCCGCATTTTCCCTTTTTCTTAAACGGAATCAACTCCGGATTAAGCGTGTAAAATACCACTCCGTTTGAAGTAAGGTAATGATCTTCAAATGTTGCGTACAATAAGTCGAGCGCATAGTCATCTACCATCACCAATGGCTCGTTGTACATGGGGGCAATGGTATTTCCGTTGCGTACATCAATACTTCCCCATTTTCCGTTCTGCTGCACATCTACTACAAAATTCACCAACGGATTTTGAACTATGGTATCATAAATAGCGGGCATAACCGTGTTGTCGGCAGTTACCAATCCACACTTGCCGTTTGCCCCTTTGTAAAAAATAAAGTTTTCAGAGAACCTGGTTACCGGAATAGGATCGAAATAACCTTCCACTTCCGAAAGAACAAATGAATAATCATTCAGGTTGGTTGATACTTCAATGAAAGGAGCCTTTATAACTTCCTTGAGGCCATTTTCGGGACTTGTATGGATCAATACCATCTCGTCTTGCGGATTATCTTGCACAATGATCCAATTGTTGATCGTTGGAGTAATCCAAGAGTGGCTGTAATCATCCATGATTCCCTCACTTCCGGCGATGTAATAATCACAACTCGTAGTGTCGCCCCCATAACGGTAATCTACGTATAGTCTGTTTGATCCTTCTCGCTGAAAATAGGTGATTGCGTGACGTTCAGTGGTCCAACTTGTGATGATTTTATGTTCTTCCAATTCATATACAGCCCAGTGCTCAACGCTGTCTTTTACATTCATTACTTCCATGTAAGGAGCATATTCCGCTTCAACGTACTCTCCGGTAGGTTCACCGTATTCATCATACACCGGTATTCCCGTTTCAGGAACACTTACTGCATCAAAAGTTGCAATTTCTTTGCCTGTATAATCAACTAAGTGCTCGTGTTCACCGTCATTGAGCAATTGCCAGTTGTAATACTCTCTAATTGAAGTGTAGGGTGTTTCTTTGATTGAATAATCGGATTGTAAATAAGCAATTTTGCCATTCAATCTAATTTCTACACGGTTGATATTACCTTGAGTAGCGCGTTTTATCTCGAACGTTTCTGCCGGCGTTTTTGTGATGATCTCACCGGTTGTTTTAGCGATGAATAACTTGGTAGCATCGTACTGCTCCCATACTTCGTGCAAGTCATCGAAATACATATATTGGGTGCTATCGAGTACATACAATGCTGGTGTGGCAGTAAAATGATCATCAAAATATCCACCTAAAAAATGATACATGATATTGCTGTAAACCGGTTCAATGATCCAGTTTCCTTCCTGATCCAAAACTCCTTTTTTACCATCAACAGAAACCGTTATTTGTTTGGCATCTACATGCACGTCGCTATAACTAAGCGCATTTTCCATGTTTGTTTTGATCAACTTTCCTCTCCAATACAGATCATACCCGGCATTGGCTTTTTTTGCACTCACATAATCATACGCAAAACTAAACAGCTGGTATTCGGCAGGAATTTGATCTTCCCAATCATTTGAAATCCAACCTTTTTTACCGTTCGCAACTACCTGTACACCGTAGTATTCTTCGATCAATGTATCATAGATGGGTTTTACTTTATAGCTTCCATCGGCTTTCAACAACCCCATTTTTCCGTTCACGTAAACGGTAGCAATGCCTCCTTTGAACAAACTCGCTGTCTGAAATATCGGTTCAACAATCCATTGTCCGGTAGAATCGATGTACCCCCAAAGGTTGTTTTGTTTCACCAAGGCACGTTCTTCACTAAAATGAGTGGCGTATTCAAACGTTGCAGGAATGATCACTTTACCCTGAAAAGAATAACCGTAACGGCCATTTTGCTCAATCAAACTATACTGTTGCGCCTGAACTCTGAGGCCGAAAAACAGGGTTATTACTAGCAATTGGACTATTTTCATGATTGACAAGCGTATAATGTAAAACTATTACTAATCAGAGGTGAGTACAATAAGTCAATTGTAGTATTTATACTTCTGTAATGTAATAATTGTTTTCCGTTACTAAAATGACGCAAGTTCTAAATCTGACCTGAAATTAACAATCAATTCACGCTATTAACACTTTGCTTTTAACAAGAAAATCAATGAGTTCGAAACGCAGAGGGCTACTTT
>JBILJP010000082.1:0-15249 GCA_044377135.1 Fluviicola sp. | reverse complement strand
AACCAATTCCTTAGGACAAACTGTCACAACCTCTACGGCAGCTTCCTTTATGATTACTCCGCCCATGTCACAATGGGAAGATGCTGATTTGAATGAGGAGAAAGAAAAGAAGAAAATTCGAAACAATTTTGAGCGCGAGGCTTATCTCAATAGTCTGACAAACAATGAAACCGATCCGGTGGTGCAAACTGACGAAGGATCGCGCATGAGCAGAGCTCCGATTGTGAATTTTGCCGGACAAACAGGTTCGGGTTATCCGCCAGATCCGTCAGGCGCTGCGGGTCCCAACCATTATGTGCAAGCGGTCAATACAACGTATCGTGTTTACGACAAAACAGGTAATCCGCTCACCACTACTAAAAATCTGAGCACTTTGTGGCCGGGAAGTTCCAATACCGGAGATCCGATTGTCATGTATGACCGTCATGCCGATCGCTGGTTCATTTCACAGTTCAACGATCCTGCTAAAATTCTCATCGCCATTTCAACTACCAGTGATCCTACAGGTACGTATTACGCGTATACGTTCAATTTAACGCAATTTCCCGATTATCCGAAATATTCTATTTGGTGGGATGGTTATTACATGACTTCCAATTCCATTCACACAGCCGTTGTATTTGAACGCACTGCCATGCTCGCAGGTTCGGCAACACCACAAATGGTTTCTTTATCATTACCAAGTCTTAACTCAGGTGGATTTACAAGTCCACTTCCGGCAGACGCAGATGGTCCATTGCCTCCGGACGGAACACCTTGTTATTTCTTTAACCTGGAAGACAATCAATTCGGTGTGGCTCAAGATCAAATTGAAATTTATGAAATGACCACTAACTGGGCATCTCCGGGTTCATCTCAAGTAGCTTCTTCGCAACAGTTACCGGTAGCATCGTTTGACGCTGTTTTCACCGGTGGATTTGCCAATATCGCACAGCCGGGAACCAATCAAAAGATAGATGCTATTCAAGGTGTATTGATGTACCGCGCTCAGCACATGCGCTGGACGGGTTACAATACCATTGTTCTTTCGCATGCGGTAGATTTAGGATCGAACCGATCTGGCGTGCGCTGGTATGAATTGCGCGATGCAAATGATGGAAACTGGACTGTTTTTCAGCAAGGAACTTATTCACCGGGCACTACCATGAACAGATGGATGAGCAGTGCGGCCATGGATAATTACGGTAACATCGGGATGGGGTATTCTATCTGCGATCCAAGCAACACTATTTACCCTGGTATTGCTTATACAGGACGATTAGCAAATGATACTCCCGGACAAATGACGTTTAATGAAGAAGTGGCCATTGCCGGGCTCGGATCGCAAACATCCATTGATCGCTACGGTGATTATGCGCATCTTTCGCTTGATCCTGACGGAGAAACATTCTGGCATACCGGAGAATATTTAACCACCAATGGCGATAAAAAAACACGCATCTTCTCGTTTAATCTTCAAGCTCAGATTGGGTTGGATGAAAATCCGTACTACACAAATCTGAATATGACCTTAACAACCGGAGCTTCTGAAATTGCGGTGAAATTGGAGGGTATTTATGATGAAAGCCCAGTAAGTATTGATTTAATTGGAATGGACGGACGCGTGATTGCAAGTACACTACAAACACCTTCCGGAAAAACAGTTGCGCATACGTTCAACAACTTGAAACTAAATGATGGCATCTATTTTGTTCGTATTGGTAATAAACAGTTTCAGAAAGCAACACGTTTTCTGTACAGTCATTAATCTAGTGAGCCATGAACGAAGTTCTGAGAAAAACGATAATCCTTACATCCGTTGTAGTTGTTAGCTTCTTTTTGCTTTCTTCTTCGTGCGAAGACAGAGCGGTGAAACGAGCGAAGATGGAAGGCGGAGTAAAAGCAGTGGTTACAACAGCTTACGTTTCTGATGGTTGTGCTATCTTACTGGAAGTGGAAATAGATGGTCAACAACAATTGTTACTACCACACGAATTGGACGAGCAATTCAGAAAAAACGGAACGGTTGTGGTGATGAAGTATCATTCTTCGCGCATACAGCAAACCGATTGTTTGAAAGGACAACCGATCATTATCGATGAAATTGTGAAAATCAAATAATCGGATAAATAGACGTGGAAAGCGGCAATCTCTTGGTTGTCGCTTTTTTTGTGCATTTACTCCCCTAACTCATTCAACAAATCAATAAATGATTCGGGCGGGTTAAACTGTACCGTATTCTCTTCAATGGTATACGGAAGTTGGGTAAACGTTCCGTCTTTGTACCAAAATAGCTGATTACTGACCGAGCCGGGACCTTCTTGATTCATTCCGTAAATAATGGGCGTTAATCCGTTGATGGCCATAATTACCTGCAGGTTTTCTATGGGGTAAAACAACGCTATATGTCGATGCGGAAGACCAACCAATGTACCTTTGCTTCCTACAAGCTGTGGGTGATTGGCTAAATCAAGCGCCAGATTGGGCACGAAAAAATGATCTGCAAACGCCACCCAAAAATCGATCTCACCCAACCGTTCCTTTTTGTATTCGGTAGGATAGTTATCGCGGATGTTCTTTTTTCCCAATTCAAAAAGTTCTTCTTCCGAAACGGACCATTTAGCAAGTTTTTCGGGTTTGATACTCATCACACTATTCGGAAAATCATAAACAATCATCGCGAACAAATCACCTGCAATATCAAAACCGATCACATTTTCTTTGCCGATAGTATCTACGTAATCGTGATCGTATAACCGCACGCCGATGAATGGTTTTACTTTTTCGAACGTATCCTCGATCTTCTTGAATTCCTTATCAAACTGATGTGCCTGAATCATGGCGTTAAAGTGCCCTGAAATGATTGTTCCGTATTGACCAAGTGATTCTTGTTTGCACGCTTGAGCAACATTGGTCAAGCCCATTTTCCCGTATCCGAAGGTTTCTTCATCGGTTGTAATAATCCCTTCCCCTATTTCAACATCAACCGAAAATTGGCGGAAATAGAAATTCAGTTCACTGATGAATTTGGCATATTCTTTATGCGTGAAAAAGGAAGCCCATTGCGGAACCGGATCGTTGGAATCTTTTCGTTTAAAAAGTGAAAACATGGTGATTGAATTGTGTGATGTAAGACTTATTTTCCGGAATTTTAAGACTTAGTTGTTTTCAGAAAACGAACAACTATTTTTCCGCTGATTTTCAACTGTTCCTTCTAATTGCCCTTTGATAGAGAGATAAAGTGTTTGTTCGGCTGTCATAACACATCTATCAAATGAATATCAAAAATCAATACGGAATTGGCGGGAATGCCACTGGTACCTTTTGTGCCGTAGGCCAACGCCGAAGGAACTAAGAGTTTCCCTATTCCACCTTCTTTAAAATGCGGAATTCCTTCCTGCCAACCTTTGATCACACCTTGCAAACCGAATTGTACGCCGGCTGGTAGGCTTTCGTCGAATATTGTTCCATTGGTGAAATAACCCGAATAGGCAACTTTTATCGTTGAATTGCTTGTACACGAAGATCCTGTGCCAGGAGTATCGATGACCACATACAAACCGCTTTCGGTTTTATACGCCGACAAATTATGATCGGTAATGTATTGTTGGATGATTTCATCGTCTTTTTTGGCTTGTTTTTCGGCTTTCTTTTTCGCACAACCGGCAAAACAAACAGCAAACACTAAAAACAGATACAGGTATTTCATCGTTCGGTTATTATTGATTGCTAAAATAACTCCTTTTGAAATCAAAACAACATTTTATGAGTGAAAACAGGTAACTGAAATCGGCGAACCAACATCAATTACCTGTATAAAAAACGGTTTTTAGCTCTCAAAGCCATTCACCCAATTCGGATCGCTCATCTGATCTTTGATGCGATCTACATCACCGAAGCTGGTTACCAGCAAATCGCGTTTTCGCGCATCACACAAATCTTTTTTGAATGCATGACCGTCTTTCATGATGTAATCTACCATGGCTTCACCGATGGTTTTCATGAGTGAGAATTTCGAAACATCATCCAAATCAATTCCTTTGAGTTCTTCGTCGGTTAAATCGCGCAGCCAGTTGGCCTCAACGTGGTCGATGTGCTCAATCTTTTTATTTGGCAGTTTTTCCATTGTTTTTTCGTCGAGCGACAATTGGAATCTTCTGAAATCGAGGTTGGGAATCAAACCCGAACGAATGAGGTTGTTTTGCATATCGCTGGCATCCTGACTCGATTCGCGCATCACGAAATCTAACCAGAAAAACGCGTCTATTCCTTTCGGATCAACGGTATCGGATGGTTTGATAAACTCAATAGTAGTTCCGGTTCCGAAACTGAATAAGGTGAGCTTGGTCAAATCATACTTGCCTTTCGGACCATAATGCACGGCTTCCATTACCGCTGAAAGTGCAGGATTGTTGTACGTAGTTGTACCTCCGTCAACAAAGCGTTCCAATGGTGTAAAATAAGTCGGCGCCGACATGGTTGCTTCCATCACGGCACGCAACAATACATCTTTGTACGTACCCGAAAACTGTCCGTTGTGTTGAAAACAGGTAAAGAACGTTTCTTCGCCTGCCGCAACGTCTTTTGACGTAATGAGTAAATCAATATCTGAATTGCTACATGCTTTTTGAAGGGTGGTATTCCCCACTACTTCCAGCAATGCTTTGCGGTAATTCACTTTATCATACATAGGCGGATTGAGCGTTCTGTTGGCTCTCCAGCTTTTCTTTTTAAAGACTTTTGTCACCAGCTTGATGTACAATTCTTCTATTTCTGTAGCTGTTTTAGAAGAGGCAATCAATCCGGCAATAATACCTCCGGTAGATGTTCCGGCCACCATGTCAAATAGTTGGTAACACGGAATACCAGCAATTTCTTCGAGTTTTTTCAATAATTGCAAGGTCATGATTCCTCGAATTCCACCTCCGTCGAGACTCAAAATCAATTTGTCTTCCTGATCGATTCCAAGTGCCTTTCGGGCGGCCATTCGTTTTTCTGATAGCGTTTGTTCCATTGTATTCAGTTTTTGTGGTTTCAATTATTTTTTCGCGTTCAAATCTATTTAATTTACCACAAAGGCACAAAGAAAATGGACAAATTGGACGTATTAAAAGAACACAAAGGGATTATGGACGTGTTAATTTACCACAAAGGCACAACGCTTTCGCCGATCGCCTGTCGCCAATAGCTTTAGCGAAGGAGCAAAGAAAATGGACAAATTTAACGTGTTAAAAGATCACAAAGAGATTTAGGTAGAACACCTTTGTGGCCTTAACACGTCATCCTTCCATAAATGTGTATTGAAAATAATCTGAACTTTTTTCTTATATTCAATAGCATGAGAAATGGAATATCACAACGTTATTTGAACGAACTGACTTATGAAATCAACGCAGCAGCCATAGAAGTTCATAAAACACTAGGACCGGGTTTATTGGAAAGTATCTATCACAAATGCTTGCAACACGAACTTTCAATAAGAAATATACACTTTGATTCAGAACTAAGTATTCAATTGAACTACAAAGGAATTTCATTAGATTCCAATTTGAGATGCGATTTATTTGTTGAACGATGCATAGTGCTAGAAATGAAAGCAGTAGAGTCAATACATGCTATCTATGAAGCACAAATCTTAACTTATATGCAACAATTGTCAGCTCCTAAGGGAATACTTTACAACTTCAATTGTGCGAATCTTATTCGTAATGGGCAAAAAACATTTGTAAACCAATTATTTGCAGAACTGCCGATAGGATGATCAACTTAAATTGAAGAAGTTAAAGGCTCATTGTTCGAAAAGTTTAATGTATTAACGAATCACAAAGGATGTTAGGTAGAATCCCTTTACGCTTACGCTGAAGCTTGTGCCATCGCTAAAGCTATTGGCGACATGCGATTAGCGCAAGCGTTGTGGCCTTAACACGTCTATCCTTCAAAAAAAACTTTGTGCCTTTGTGTTGAAAAAAAACGTCTAATATTCCCCGCTCAATATTCCACCACTCCATTTCTTAACCCAAGTCAACGAGATCTGCCTTCCCACCGAAATACCTTTGTCGTCACAAATAAGAAAAGACAATGAATCCGGAAAAAATGCGGGCAATGGTTGCCTCTAAGTATGGCGATGCAGCTGTACTACAACTGCAAACACTCAAAACTCCAAAACCTTCAGCCAACGAAATACTGATCAGAAATCATGTGACCAACGTAACCGCAGCAGATATTATGATGCGTACCGGTTTACCAAAAATCGGGCGGTTGTATCTTGGGTTGACGAAACCCAAACAACCTGTGTTGGGATTTGATTTTGCCGGTGAAGTGGTCGCTATCGGTGAAAACGTCACCACTTTCAACGTTGGAGATAAAGTTTTCGGTGGAACCACAAAACTGGGATGTTATGCAGAATTTGTGTGCGTGAATGAAGCTGATGTGATTACTGCTATTCCTGAAAACTGTTCGTATGAACAAGCCGCTCCCATTGCCAGCAGTGCCATTACTGTGTTAAATTTTCTGAAAGGATTAGCAGCCATCAAAGCCAATGATCGATTATTAATCAACGGTGCGTCTGGTAGTTTGGGGACCTACGCCGTGCAATACGCCAAGTTTGTCGGTGCAGAAGTAACGGGTGTTTGCAGTACGCGTAATCTCGCATTGGTGCAATCACTCGGGGCTGATTTTGTCATCGATTACACACAAGAAGATTTCACCAACAACGGAAAACAGTACGATCTTATTTTCGACACCGTTGGTAAACGCTCGTTTTCGGAATGCAAACAGTCGCTCGCTCCTACCGGCATCTATTTGTCATCCGTGATTGGTTTACCACTCGTGTTGCGATCATTGGTGCAGGCTGTATTCGGTAAACGAAAGGTGAAATTTTCGGCAACAGGAGCACTTCCGGCAAAAAAACGCTTGGCTTATCTTCTTGAAATTTCCGTAATTATGGCTACAGGTCAACTCACATCGGTGATCGATCGCAGCTATTCGCTGGAAGAATTGGCGCAAGCGCATCGGTATGTAGAAGGTGGACATAAAAAGGGGAATGTGGTGGTTGGTTTTTAGTGGTTGGTTTTTAGTGGTTGGTTTTTAGTGGTTAGTGGTTAGACGTTTTCTGATTCTGCTTAAGGATTCGGGTTTCACACCAATATAACTTGCCAATTGGTACTGCGGAATGCGTTGAAACAAATCGGGGCGTGATTGTAAGAGTTTTTGGTAGCGTTGTTCGGGTGAATCTGTCAGGTATGACATCAACAGCTTGCGTTGTTCATTGAAAACAGCTTCTACTACAGCCCGGGAAATGGTTTCAAACCGCGGAAACGATTGAAACATTTCCTGCGCCTGCTGCTCGTTTCCGGCAACCAAGGTCGTGTCTTCGGCACAAACGAGGTAATGAATGGCAGCATTTCCGGAAGTAAAACTATTGGTAGAAATCACCCATTGTTCTTCGGTGAAAAAATTGGTGGTTTTCTCTTCGCCGTCTACCATCAGGTATTCGCGCACGCAACCTTCGAGGATGAAATAACTGTCAACGGATTGCTCACCTTCTTTCAATAATACCGTTCCCTTTTTGAAGGTTTTCACGCACATACTTTCCTCTATCACCTTGACTTCTGCTTCTGAAAGCGGTGAAATCTTAGAAAAATGTTCGATGAATTTGTTGCGCATGATATGGTTTATTTCCTTCTAAACAGATCAAAAATAAGCTTTTGAAATCAACCGTTGCAAAAAGCCCGTCACACGAGATCATTCGGGACGGGCATTCGAGTTTTGGGAACATCGTATTCCGAAGGTTTCAACTCAGGCTTTTGTGATGTGCTAAAATGTTATTCCTAACGCTGATTATTCCTCAACATAACCAGTTGGGTCAACCGATTCTTAATGCAACACCACTTTACTTGTATGGATTCGACCCTCGTTCTCAATCATTACATAATACATCCCTTTTTGTTGATCAGATAGATTGATTTCCTGACAGTCACCGGTAGCGGAAATTGTTGATTCAACTACTTTTTTACCGAATAGATCAACAATTGTTAGGGTTCCATTGTGCAATTCAGAAGTTAACGCTAGTTGAATTATTCCGCTGGATGGATTGGGAGTGATTTGAAGGTTATTCATTTCATTTTCTAACAGAGCCGCTGTTTCGCCATTGTGCAGTCGAACCAATCCATTTCGCGCAAGTTGAGCATACGCATTAAAGTTTCCGCCTACCACTATTTTGGTGTCGTTTTGCAAAGCCAACGCATACGGATCGCCACCTGTCACTCCGTTTCCGGTTATAAAAGTAGCATCGAATAAACCATCGGCATTGAGGCGAATGATACGACTAATGGTGTCGGAGATCCAGCTTTGAGTAGAACCTCCAAGGAGTATTTTACCATCGGGTTGTAAAGCAATGGTGTTCACTTCATCATAAATAGACGGAATGGTTTCATTGAGGTTAAATGAGTTATCCAATGTTCCGTCGGCATTTAAACGAGCAATTTGTTTGGCCGTTACCCCATTCACGTAATTAAATCTTCCGCCAATTAAAATTTTCAGATCACTTTGAAGCGCCAAAGAAGTTACTTCAGAAACATTGATCGGACCAAACTGAATGTTGTTTATAAAAAGGCTATCCGCGCTTCCATCGGTGTTTACTCTGGCTAAAAACGGATGAATGATTCCTCCTGATCCGCCGTAACTAAAGAAATCTCCGCCAATCAACAATTTACCATCTGGTTGTAAAACCATGCAATGGATTGTTTTATCGGTACTGGCCCCGGCATCAAATGACGCATCAAGTGTTCCATCGGCGTTTAACCGAACCAGGTTGGTAACCGGAATACCGTTAAATTCATCAAAAAAACCTCCTACATAGATTTTACCATCGGGTTGCATTGCAATTGCTTTCACCATTCCGGGAGACCAATTGCTGCTTAGACTACTTGAAAACCCGCTACCAGTTTGAAAAGTAGGATCGCTTGTTCCATCGCTGTTCAAACGAATCAACATGTTGGCAGGCATTCCGTTAAATGAGGTGAAGTTTCCACCTACCAGAAACTTTCCGTTTGGTTGAATCTTGACAATCGAAACCGTAGAATCGGCGCCGCTTCCAATTAAAAAATCGGTATCGAGGCCTCCATCTGCATTCAAGCGGGCAATACCCTTTGAAAATGTTCCACCAACAATAGATTGACCATTGCTAAGAACGGCAATACTTTTCACGAAACTTGATGGTTCTAGTTGTGGTTCAAATGTGAGATCGATTATCCCGTCTTGTAGCTGAGCCATTCCCCAAAAAGCGCTCAACCCAAATGTAATTACTAACTGAATTTTTTTCATATTCTTTTGATTTAAGGCATTGATTTTAGCCTTGCACAAAACTACATCAGTAAGAAGTCAACCACTGCAAAACAAGGGTAGACAAAGCGGTGGACAATCAGTTAAATAACTATCATTCAAGCTAATTCATCATCAAAAAAACGATCATCAACCAACTCATCAATGTCATGAATATCTACCAACAGTATTTTCTTTCGCAAACGATAACGCGTTTTCTTGATGGTATCCGGCGAAACAGCTAGCACATCGGCCATTTGTTTGGTTGACAATTTCAATTTGGTTAAGCAGATCAGTCGTATCTCGGCCTGCGTTAAATGAGGCAGTTTTTCTTTTAAGCGCATCAAAAAACCCGTAAAAACTTGTTCGAATAAGGCTTGAAATTTGGACCAATCATCTGCTGTAAGAATGGTGATGTTATTGAGATCATTCAACCGATTCATTTTTGCAACTTCTTCTTGAGCATTCAGTTGATTTAAGGCAGTTGCTTCTGTTCTAAATTTTTCAAGTAATTGACTTTTTTCAAGCATACTTGCAGTATAACTATCCAGTAATTGTCTGGCATTTATCAATTCAGACTCCAGAAGTTGTTTTTCGGTCTGCAATAAAGCGGTTTCCTGCTGAAAAATCACCTTGTCTTTTTTGCGTTTCAATTGTTGCTTTTGGTACAACACCATAATCACCACAAGCAGTGCAATCAATACCAACATGATACTCCCCGCGATGATACGCTTTTTAGACTGCTCAGCCTGAAACTGTAATTTTTCCTTTGCACGTTCGGCTTTGGCTTTGGATTCTCTTTTTTCAAATTCAAAACTCAGTTCAAGCCGGGTAAGCGCTTTTCTTTTTTCCTGACTAAACAAAACATCTTTCGCCTTTAACGCAAATTGATAGTGCTTCACCGCATTTTGGAACTGCCTTGTCTCTGAATACAAAACAGCCAGTTGTTCACTCGCATTTTTTTGTTCCAATAAATCACCTGTTTCCGTTGAAAGCGTGGATGCCCAAAGTAAATAATGCTCTGCCTGATCGTACTTTTTTGATTGCAGATAAAACATGCCGATATGCAACGCATCACAGGCAATTCCTTTTTTACTGTCTATTTCTGTATCCAATTTCAAAGCCTTGAAAAAGTAATTGGTCGCTAGTTCCAGGTTGCCTTGTTCGGCGTAAACAGTTGCCAAATTACTGGTACAAATGGCTATTCCTTCTGTTGAGTTCAAGCTTTTGTAGAGATGAAGCGCTTTTGAATAATACAGCAACGCTTTCGCCTGATTACCTTCTGCTTCGTACACATTACCAAGACTATTGAGCAATTTTGCCCGATCACTTTTAGAAGAATTGTTTCTACCCTTGTTTTCGGCCGCCAAAAAATACGCTTTGGCTTTGCGGAAATCTTCCTGAATTAAGAATATTGAACCAATCGCACTCAAGGCATTTAAGGTCAACTGGCGGTCATGGCTTTTTTCTGCGATGTTGAGTGCGCGAAGGTCGTAATCAAGCGCGTTTAAAAAATCTCCCTGATCAAAATAAAGGCGACCAATTTCAAGTTGACATTCAACCAACGATCGGTTTTTGTGCTGTTTTTGGTAATTGTTTAATACCGTCAATTGATCTTTGATCAATTGTTTATGGTTGATTGGTTCATCAACTGCAAAAGCAACTGAAAAGAAGCTGATTGTGAGGAACCAAAGCAGAACTAATTTCATTGCAGCAAGTTAACAATTGAAGTGTAAAGAAAACAAGAATTTGATGCTTAGATGCAACAGCTTCATCCTGGCAGTGCATCATCAACTGATTGTTTGACGTAAGCAATCACGCATGCGTTGGAAGCACACTAAAACATATCAAATTCAACGAGCGCTATACCCTACCAGCAACAAGATTTCTGCAATGAACAATCCTAAACCGATATACGCCATTGTTCTACCGTTTTTAACTTTTTTAAGTGATTCAGGTTTGAATTTATTTGGATTCGCTTGATAGATCTCCAATGTAGCTTTCGCCTGATCCAAACTTATCTTCACGAACACCAAGCCAATGATCGACCCTGGTGTAAGGCAAAGAATCATGCCCAGCATACCTTTGTAAAAAACACTGGTATCGTTGATTAAATTTTCTTGTTTACCGGTATAGGCTTCGTCTTGCGGTAATTGATCCAATGGTTCCTGATTCATTGCTAGTGTTATTTGGTTCTAAATCTACTGAATTAGTCGTTATTTTTCAGCACATATTCCACCTCTTCGTCATCCAAATCAGTTGTTTTCTGAAAACCGATGCGTTCAAGCAAGGCAATTGCTTTGAGGTTAGCGTTTGTTGTAATGGCATAAATACGTTCAAGCCCCATTGTTTTCTGCCCGAAGCGGGACGCCAATTGCAAGGCGGGAGTCATGAATCCTTGACCTCTAAATTGTGGCAACAACACACATCCTAATTCTCCGCCCTTTTCAAATCCGCGGTAATAACCACAGGTTCCAACTAACCTACCGCTTTCATTGTCTCTGATTCCCCAGTGAATGGAATTACCCGATCGGTAATCAGCATCGATTTTAAGTTGCATTGCTTGCGCTTCTTCTACTGTAGAAGCTTTGACACCATCGTAAAAACAGATTTCGATCAGGTCTTCCAAATCAGACGAATGGATATCGCACAAGCTGATTCGTTCACCTGAAATTGTTGGAAACATGATGAATGGAGGTCGATGAATCATGTTACAATTACTCGTGTTATTGTTTTAAAATCTTCGTTTTCGACCACTCATTCTCCGAAGTACGGATCTCTAAGATGTAAAATCCGGTTGTGCTCTCAAAAGACAAATCAAATGCACCGGTTTGGGCAAAAATCTCTTCACGAACCAGTTTCCCTGTGACATCCAAAATACGTGCTGTAACTTGCTCATACGATTTCGCCAATGCTACATGAATTTCACCCTTAGTCGGATTGGGATATACAATAGAGAACATGATTTCGTTTTCTACAATTCCGATGACAGAATAGATCACCTCTACTTGATAAACTCCACTGCTACTGTTGCCGTACAAATCGGTAGTTGTCAACTCCACATCGTACAATCCCGGAGTGTTAAATGAATTCACATCGATCGTTTGGGTGATGGTGGTGCAATTGTCATAACTTCCGTTGTTCAAATCGGCCGGTGTAATGACATATGGATTGTCTACAGCAAGGTTTACCTGAATATCCTGACCGATCGTTACCGGAGATAACGTATCCATTACCGTTACCAAAGCCGTTGAAGAAGCTATGTTTCCATAACCGTCTTCAACCGTTAATGTCACCGTATTTGTAGCACCAATGTTTGTGCAATTGAAAACGTTCGGACTCACTGTCATCCCCGCAATGTTGCAATCGTCAGATGAACCGCTATTAACCATTGCGGCTGTGAATCCTGCATTTCCGTTTCCGTTGACATACACGGTAATATCTTGCGCAATTGCCGTAGGAAGCACCGTATCAATCACCGTTACGGTAGGAAAAACGGAAACCGAATTTCCACTAAAATCAACAACAGTAAACGTAATGGTATTGACTCCTGCATCTGCGCAAGTAAAGTTTGTTTGAGACACAAACATCGTATCCACCCCACAATTGTCGGCCGTAATCGGATTGAGATCGTTTACAGAAATACTTGCATTACCAGAAGGATCGAGGTAAACACTAATATTTTGGGTAGAAGCCGTTGGCGCCATTACATCTGTAACGGTTACTACCGCGATACAGGAATCGGAATTTCCGGCGGCATCGGTCACTACAAGTGTTACTGGATTTGGACCTAAATTGGAGCAATCGAAAGTTGTTTCGGAAACGGTCATGCTTACAATTCCTAAATTATCGTAGCTACCACCGTCAACATCCGACGAATCGATTACCGCTATTCCGCTGGCGTCTAAATAAGCCGTGACACTCGAACAAGTGGCAACAGGTGCAATGGCATCTGCAAAAGGTGATTCGATGGCTCCACGGTCTACATACGTTTGCTGAATGCGAGTGTTGTTGAGATAATCGACACTAAACGGAAGCGCATAGGTATTATTTCCCGAATTCACCGCCGGAGAGGTGATCTGTAATGAATAATCGAATATCGAAGCATCAAAAGGTGCAGCCGCAAGCGTGCCGGGATTCACAAACCCGGGGTTGGTGGCAATGATATTCGTGCCACCGGCATAGCCGTTTTCTACAATAGAATTGATCACCGTATTTCCAGGATCTATTTGTACATTCAGATCTGAATTCGTATTGCCATAAACAATGCAATTGGTAATAATTATAGGGTCATTTCCATTAAGAATTGTTTCGGCATAAGGTCCTAAAATAGAAGTATTCTTGTTGTGACAAATGGTTACATTGGTGAGTGATGCCAAATTAGTAGAATTGAAAGCGTAGCTACTGATAATGCTGGACGAGCTATTTTCAATTTGATTACCAACTATCAATGAGTTATTGATCTCAAACTTGTTGTCAAAATCGCTTACAGTAATCACATTTTTGGTGCTCGCCGTATTGTTGGTGATTAAGTTGCGTTCCATAATCAGTTCCACTCCTTGGAAATTAATAACCGCTCCGTCACGGGCATTGTTACCAATAAATTTACAATCGTAGAGTTTGATGGTTGCATTGGCACCGTTAGCAGAATAGATAGCTCCACCGCCATAACTGAACGTCGAATTGTATAGAAATTCACAATTATGGAAAACCGTATTGGATTCGTCTATGATCATTCCGCCTCCTGAATGATAGCCGTAATTGTTATACAAAATACAATTATTGAAAGTCAATAATGGTCCGGCATTATTAGCCAAATACATCCCCGCTCCTTTTCCTGAAGCTGAAGCATCGTATCCTGACACAACCCGAAAGCCATCAAACGTAAACGCGGTAGTAAAATTCTGAATCTTCACCACTTTGATCGTATTGTCTGTATTATCGCCTAACGCACCGATATCACCGGAAAGCGTTGTTGGGTTAGCGCTGATATCCCGTTGATTGACGGCTGTTTCTGTACCGGCAAATCCACCATACATATCCACCCCGTTTTTCATCACAAACGAAATGGTGCGTGTGGTGGTTGCGGTAGGTTTGTAAATACCGTTTGCCACCCAAATATCATCATTGATAAATGCCACGCTCAGCGCAGTTTGCAGATCGGTGTAAGCATCCGTCCAGCTTGAACCGTTATTGGCACCTGTAGCGTTGATATCAACGTAAATAACCGCCGCGTTGGATTGAGAATAAACAAATAGAAGCAAGAAGATAGTAAGTGATTTCATCATACGTTGAACTTTAGTTGTATCAATTAGGTTGATTATTCGAGTCATTAGAACAGTAAGTTAACGCAGTAAAAATAAAGAAAAATAAGGAAATCCATTCGTGCAGGCTAACAATCCGTTTTAGGACGTTGGATGGTTGATTTGGAACATTGCGGGACAAATTAGGTACTTCGACACACTCATTATTCACTTCGCGGAGCAAATTATGGACTTCGACACACTCATTATGCATTTCGCCAGACAAATTATGTACTTCGACGCGCTTATTATGTACTTGGCGGAGCAAATGATGGACTTCGACACGCTCATTATGCATTTCGCCAGACAAATTATGTACTTCGACGCGCTTATTATGTACTTGGCGGAGCAAATGATGGACTTTGACACGCTCATTATGCATTTCGCCAGACAAATTATGGACTTCGACGCGCTTATTATGTACTTGGCGGAGCAAATTATAGACTTCGACACGCTCATTATGCACTTCGCCAGACAAATTATGGACTTTGACACGCTCATTATGCACTTCGCGGAGCAAATTAAATGTTTCGTATAACAAATTAAATACCTCGACCAAAGGGCCAATGTCATTAAGTTAAGCACGAAAGAATGATTAGATCACGAAAACAACCATTTTTCAAAATAGAATAATAAAAGCAGTAAT
>JBILJP010000081.1:0-15322 GCA_044377135.1 Fluviicola sp. | reverse complement strand
TGATTATTCAGGAATTTAAAAATTTCGTACACTTCACTGTTTCTGGCAAAATCGTTCACCGCTCCAGAATCAGGAATAAACGAAAGCTTCAACAAGGTGTTTCTCATGGAAACCGGGTTGATTTTACTGTTTGCTATGTAACCGTTTTCAGACGAAATAGCCGAATATGCGGCAGCGTAGGCATTGATTTCCATACCCGGATCAGCCAAAATAGTCGCTACCGGAATTCCGGACTTCGCCGAAACCAGTGAAAGATTGTTGTTGAAATACCCTTCACCGTCGGCGATCAAACCCATATATCCCCAGGCACGTGGCATTCCGGTGCAGGATTCCTGAACCGAAGCATCCAAATGTGTCATGCGTGTTTGTACAAACGAAACAGCTTCTAATATTCCTCTCGGAATTTCCGGATTGAGCGTGTAAGCTTCATCACAATAGGTTTGAAAAGTAGAAGATTGTGCAAAAAAAGAAACGGGAACACACAGGAGCAATCCCACAAGTATGCGGCTCAACATAGTAGTAAATTTTACCCAAATGTAGGTAAAAAGCAAGGTGCCAAAACAGGCGGTTTCAACTAAAAAGATTTAGCAATCAAAGATTTAACATTTGAGTTGATGAGTTATTCAGTTTTTGTGAGTTTCTGAGTTTCTAAGTTGGTGAGTTTTTAAGTTAACTCAATGAACTCAATGAACTCAATGAACTCAATGAACTCAATGAACTCAATGAACTCAATAACTTAAAAACTCCTGAACTCAAAAACTTCCTAGTAGGGAAACAGGTTAATCCAAATAATACGCGCCCAACGAAAGTTGAATAAACTAAAGATCACCAAGGTTGTGAAAATCAAGGTGAAAAAGAGCCAAAGCGGCACAAACCAGAAGGTAGCGAAAAACACTACAAACATTTCCAAAATGGTGAGGCCGTAACTCACATACATTGCACCCAGAAAATATCCGGGTTCTTTTTCAAAACGGTAACCGCATTCGGTACATTTTTCATGCATCTTGGGTACACGCAATAAAAAGATGTTTCCGTTGCGCTCAAAAATGTCACCTTTTTCACAGTTAGGACATTTCCCTGTTATGGTAGAATGGAAAGAAGCCATTGTTTTTTTGAACAAAGTTACGACATAAGGTTTTTAGAATCTTTTATAAAAGGTTGCAAAAAGTTACATTATTCAGACATTTTAAGTATTATTACACATGGCTGATTTCCCTGTTTTATCCATTCATCAATTCGATGCGACCGGCATAGAGCAGGAATTGTATGTGAATCGGTTTTCAGATCATTTGCACAAACATCACGCACGAATCGCACATCCGCACAAACACGATTTTTACCTGACAATACTCATTACGCATGGCACGGGTTTTCACGAAATCGATTTTGAGCGTTACGAAGTACAAGCCGGAGCGGTGTTCTTCATGCAGCCGGGGCAAACCCATTATTGGGAATTTTCACCCGATGTGGAAGGCGTGATTTTTTTTCATTCAATGGCCTATTATCAGTGGCAATTTCCCAATAGTCAATTGAGCGATTTTCCGTTCTATTTCTCGAGAAGAAACAAGCCGTTTTTGCAGTTAACCGATTCAGAAATACCGAAAATAACCGATCAATTCAACGGTATTCTGCAGGAATTTTACGCTGATTTATCGTACCGCTATCCGAAAATCGGGAGTTTGTTACACTGCTTGTACATCGATTTGAGCAGACGATACGCCGTTGAAGAACCTCAAAAAGTTATCCACTTTCAACCTTATGCCGAACGTTTTAAGGCATTTGAAGAACTTCTTAATCGCGACTACAAATCGGAAAAATCGGCGACTTATTATGCGGAAAAATTGCATATCACAACCAAGCACCTCAATCGCATTTGCAAAGAAATTACCGGTAAAACAAGTACGGAAATCATTACCGAACGCGTGTTACTGGAAGCCAAACGTTTATTGAGCAGTGGTTCCAAGAATTTGAATGAAATCGGTCGCGAATTGGGCTATGAAGAATACGCTTATTTTTCCAGATTGTTCAAGCAGTATTGCGGTGAAAGTCCGAGGGTGTTTTTACAACGATATCACTAACTCAAGCGGTCGCTCAAGATTTTCATTTCGATAACCGGTGAAATTTTCTCGTAAAGAATGTTGTAAACAGCTTCCAGAATAGGCATTTCAACCTGAAACTTTTTGTTGATTTCGTGCACGCATTTGGTGGCGTAATATCCTTCGGCAATCATGTCCATTTCCAACTGAGCCGTTTTTACCGAATATCCTTTTCCGATCATGAAACCGAAAGTACGGTTGCGCGAGAATTTGGAATAAGCTGTAACGAGTAAATCGCCCAAATACGCACTCGATTTTACATCGCGGTGTATCGGACTCACTTCGTCAATGAAGTTTTCAATTTCCTGAATGGCATTTGAGATCAAGACCGACTGAAAATTGTCGCCATACCCCAAGCCCGAGCAAATTCCGGAAGCCAAAGCGTAAACGTTTTTCAAAACAGCCGATAACTCAGTACCGAATAAATCATCCGAAATAGCGGTTTTGATATAACGACAAGCAAGCAGATTGGCCATTTCGGTGGCGGTTTGTTCATTCTGGCAGGCAATCGTCAAGTAAGAAAGGCGTTCTAAGGCAACTTCTTCGGCATGGCACGGTCCGCTGATAATTCCGATAGCATTGTAAGGCGTTCCGAATGTCTTGTGAATGAATCGTGCGGGAATGGCGTTGTATTCGGGAACAATTCCTTTTACAGCCGAAAACACTTTTTTGCCGGCAAACAATTCCGGTTTTACGTTTTCGAAGAGTTTCACCAAAAAAGCAGATGGAGTTGCAATAATGATGATATCCGAAGGTCGAATAATTTCTTCCAAATCGGTACTTACGTTGATTTTTCTGAGATCAAATTCAACCGATTGCAAGTAAGTAGGGTTGTGGCGATACTTTAAAATATGACCTACCGCAGTTTCGCTGCGCAGGTACCAATTTACCGAATCGAGGTTGTTACACAGGATTTTAACCAAAGCTGTAGCCCAACTTCCGCCTCCGATAACCGCTACTTTTTTAACCCTTTTTTCCATATTCCTGAGGCAACAAAAATAGCGATTTATTGATATGTTTAACCGAGAGGAAGGGCTTTGAAGAAATAAAGCCAGCCATTAGTTATTTTTCATGACTTCGATCTGCACCGTTTTCCGGTGTGCTTCCGGACGGGTACTGAAAACGTAATCCCAAATGGGAGTTGTTACTCCAAAAGCGCGATCGTGTTGCTGAAAATGATGAATAGTGTGGTATTTCCACCAGAATGCAAACTGTTTGGGAGGAGAAAAACGATGGACAATGTAATGCACATTCATATACGAAAGATATCCCCACAAAAAGCCGGTACCGAATACCAAAGCCCAAGCTCCCATAATGAGGTAAAATAAACCGAGTAGGGTGCCCGCGATAAGCAATGACGGAACCGGAGGAAGCACCAGGCGATCGTGATCATTCGGGTATTCGTGGTGAATGCCGTGAAAAATGTACTTGAACCGCGAATGATACGAACCGTCTCCGGCTTTGTGGTATAAAAACCGATGCATCAGGTATTCGGCTAATGTCCAGGAGAAAAAACCGGATATGACAATGGTTGTAAACAGGGAAACAGAGGTCTTCGGATGCACATGCATGTACCACCAAAGCATCACTATTCCCAAGCTGATGTACAATAAAGTGATAACAAGCGGATGTGTTTTTGTAAGGAGCTCGAGGAACCGATTTTTGAAGATTCGTGGTGATTTCGAATTAGGATAAATACGTACGTTATAGAGGCTCATGACAATGTAGTTTAATCCGTACGGAAAGTTCGTTATTCGTCTTCTTGATTTTACCGCTTTTAGAAATTTTAACAGCAGGCGGTGTAACCATCGGAATATGTATTTTACCAATCATCTAAAAAAGGAGTGTTTTTCGGCGTGTTTCGGCTACTTTTCGGTACCTATTTTTAGCAAATGAAAAAAGTATTACTTACCCTAGCCGTTGGCTGTTCGTTAAGCCTTCAAGCTCAAACGATCCAAAAATGTTTCTCCAAAGAAGCCATTTCCTATCAGAATCAATTGACTCCCGGTTTTGCCGAAGCCGTTGATCAGCAATTTGAACTAGCCAAACAATGGTCGCAGGAAAACGGACCAAAGCGTTCTACCTATACCATTCCGGTTGTGTTTCATGTGGTCTACAATACTCCCGAAGAGAACATTCCGGATTCTGTTATTTGGAATCAGTTGGCACGATTGAATGAAGATTACGCTCGAATGAATGCCGATACAACCAATATGCGTGCTGAATTCATGCCTGTGGCCGGAGCTACACAAATTCAATTTATAATGGCTGGAATCGATCCGCAAGGAAATCCTACCAACGGAATTACACGCACCAGTTCTGCTACTACAAGTTTTGGGTCGTTTAATGTTTTTATAGGAGATTTTGTCGATTTGGAAAAAGTGAAATCTACTGCTGATGGTGGTAAGGATGCGTGGGATCAAACCCGTTACCTCAATATCTGGATTTGTGATATGTCGATCAACGGACAAGCAGTTCTGTTGGGGTATGCCACTCCACCGGCGAATCTTCCGAACTGGCCTGTGGGTTCTGCCCCCGATAATTTAGGAGACGGAGTGGTCTTGCAATACCAATGTGTTGGTTCCAATAACCCCAATGATTTGGGTATTGCCAATTTCGACGTATTAGGAAGAACTGCTGTTCATGAAGTAGGGCACTACCTTGGTTTGCGCCATGTTTGGGGCGACGGTGATTGTACCATGGACGATGGAATCAACGATACTCCTGATGCTACAGCCGCTTCGCAACAAGATTGTGACCAAACCAAAAATACCTGTAATGCAGATGTTGTAGGACTTGGTGACTTACACGATATGATCGAGAATTACATGGATTATTCGGCAGAAACGTGTCAAAACTCTTTCACCGAACAACAAGCCGCTTTGATGCACGGTGTATTGGAAAATCAACGTTATGATTTGGTGCACAACAATCCGGCAGGACTGGAAGAAATGACCATAAGCGTTTCGTGTTTCCCGAATCCGACAAACGATTTGCTTATCATCGTTTCAAGTGAATCAATCGACCTTTTGGAAGTAGTTGATTTGAACGGAAAAGTATTACTTGTAACTACAGGAAACGGAAATAAGACAACGCTTGGATTACAATCATTTGAAGCCGGAATGTATACGGTACTGGTTCACCATTCATCCGGAACTGTGGCTCAACAACGTGTTGCCGTTGTAAAATAAGTGTATTAAAAAGTCTGAAAGACGCTCTGTTCCTGCTTGGTTCGGGGCGTTTTTAGTTAAGGTAGCTTAGAAAGCGCTCCCAATTGTGGAATGAGTTGACACAGGTAATTGTAAATAGCCACCATTCCCGAATAATTGATGTAAGAAGCATCGTCTGTTGTGGCGTGGTAATCATTGTGCATTCCCGTTGTGAAGCTCACGCAAGGAATGTGTTTGCTGTAAAATACCTTGGTGTCTAATTGGCTCAGTTTGGGTTCATCGGTACTATTGAGTGTAAAACCGAATGGCGAAGGATTAACTGTTTTTAGAATGGAATCGGTGGTTGCTGAACACATGCATTTGAGTTTTTTCACATCCGGATGCAATCTCCCGACCATATCGAAATTAACGACACAACTCACCGATTTGAATTTTCGTTTTTTCTGTTCCACAAAAGCAGCAAACGCTTCCGATCCAAACAATCCGATTTCATGTCCGGAATAAAACACAATCAGGTAATTCACTTCAGCATTTTTTTGCTGTTTCAAAAAGTCAGACAAACCTAACAACAAAGCTACTCCGGAAGCATTGTCATCTGCTCCATTGTGAACCATATCTGTCTTTTTACTCATGGAAAGCGGTCCGCCCAACCCGATGTGATCATAGTGAGCGCTTAAAATCACCGTGCTTTTAGCACGATTATTCAGGAAGTAATACCCGTTGACAGCGGTAAGCTCTGTAGAATCTGCGCTGGTGATTACAAATGCCTGTTTGCTCAAGTGTTTATGGGTCAGCAATTGAAATTGTTCATCAATAAACGCCAATGATTTGTATTCTTCAATTGAACCTGTTGCCCGACCTTTTAAACTATCGTTTGCCAAGGTATAGACTACTTTTTCAAATAATTGTTGCGTGATCGAGTCGTTGCTTTCTTGTGCAAGAACCGATGTGAAAGAAAAGAGGAATATACCAACGATGAATTTCATAAAAAACCAAAGAGGGTTCTAATATACTTAGAACCCTCTTTTTATGCGTTAGAAAGTAAGAATTACTTATCAGATTCTTTGCGTTCTACTTTCGCCATGTGCGCTGGAAGTGCTCCGAATTGGATACTTGTTCCATCCCACCAGATGCTAGTTCCGTTTGTTTCTTTATTACCGTCATCAAACAATACTTGTTGGATATTACGGTTGAAAGAAGGATCTGAAACCATTCGTGTAGCTTCTTCCATACGGTTGTCGATACGGTTACCAACAGCAATCCATGAAAGGGCAACAGAACTGTTTCCGTTGTTCATTTCACGTACTGTGAATCCGTTTTTGTCAACAGAAGCAATGTAAACACCATTACAGTTTCCGTTTGGAGATACTGTAACCACTGGATTTTCACCCAACAAGGCTTTGTAGTTAGCGTCAAATGCGATGAACGCTTCACCGTTTACCAATTGAGCTGTTCCTTTAGAGTAAATTGTTGCATCAACACTTGTTACAGCGTAAACAGCCGTTTTAGCAGCACCTTCAGCACCTACTAACTCAACGTTTTTACCTGTTGTGTAAGTGTTTCCTGAGTTGTATGAAGCGAATAAATCACCTGAGTTCAACTGACCGATTACTCGACCTTTTGTTACCGATCCGATCATAGCTCCGAAGAAACCACCACCAACACCTGTCAATTCAGAAGTAGGCAAATAACCACCACCACTTGCGTAAGCAGCAGAACCATAAACACCATAGTTCAACAAACCACTGCTACGGTATCCTAAAGACCCCCAAGCGAGACCGTTTACATCAGCACCTAGAACACCTCCGGTACGGTTGTAATCATTGTAGCTAAATCCTGAGACACCAAATGTGTAAACATCACCCCAGAAATTGAATCCCGTAGTGGCAGAGTTAACAGCTATTTGAGAATAGCCGGTACCATCATTTTGGGAATCACGTGTACGGTAACCATAAACTGTAGCCTGACCATCTCCATTAGCAGTTAATTGTGAGCGGTAGCCATATAATTGGTAAATAAGAGATGGCGTTGCAAGACCTACAGATACACTAGTTCCATTGTCTTGGATCAACGAGTTGCCAATAACAGACCCAGGGCCATTTGTCCATTTAGTCACATAGTTATTAGTACCAGAACCAGTAACCGCTCCACCAGCTCCAGCTGATAAATTTCCGGAAGCATCCGTTAACACAACACGGCTACCAACTCCAGCCAATGCTGTGATACGCTCATTGGTTGTTACTGATGTACCAGTTACTGTATGCGTACTCGTACCATTGTTCCATGTGTTATTTGCAGAACCACCTGCAGCACCAGCGTTGTTATAGATGATGTGTGTATCTGATCCTGCTACTGGTCCTGCCGGTCCTGTAGCACCCGTTGCTCCTGTAGCACCAGTAGCACCAGTCGGTCCAGCTGGTCCTTGAGGCCCCATAGGTCCTGTTGCTCCATCTAAACCATTTGCTCCTGCAGGTCCGGTTGCTCCTGTAGCACCAGTAGCTCCCGTTGGTCCAGCTGGTCCTTGAGGTCCCATAGGTCCTGTTGCTCCATCTAAACCATTTGCTCCTGCCGGTCCGGTTGCTCCTGTCGCACCAGTAGCTCCGGTTGGTCCAGCTGGTCCTTGAGGTCCCATAGGTCCTGTTGCTCCGTCTAAACCATTTGCTCCTGCCGGTCCTGTAGGTCCTGTTGCTCCATCTAAACCATTTGCTCCTGCTGGTCCTTGTGGTCCTGCTGGTCCTGTAGCTCCGTCTAAACCATTTGCTCCTGCTGGTCCTTGAGGTCCTGTTGCGCCATCTAATCCGTCGTTACCTGCTGGTCCTTGTGGTCCTGTTGCACCATCCAACCCGTTGTTACCTGCCGGTCCTTGAGGTCCTGCTACACCGCCGTTAGCCGCATACAAAGCATAAGGGACACTCAACAATTCTGTTGAACCTACGATTGTGTAATTTGAACCACCTGCCGGATCAGTTTCCGTTTTGATGAAATAAGGTCCCGCCGACCAATCGATTCCGGCCATTGAGCCAGATACTACCGTACCGTTTCCGATTTGCAATGAAGCCAAACCGTTTGCGTTTGTTGTTACAGTTTGTGTTTCAACATATTGTGGCGTTCCTGAAGCAGAGCCTTGTAAAACACTGATGCGTACACCGACAGATGAACTGCTCACTAAAGTATTACTTGCATCGCGCACTACTGCTTGATAGCTCATTTTTTGCGGAGCTTGCGCAAAGGTATAAGCCCCCATAAGCAAGGCTCCAACCAATAAAATTTTCTTTTTCATGGTAATAATAGTAATTGTGTTAGTTATTCTTAATTAGTTTGAAACTTTTCACCAGTTTATCGGAGACTACGATATTGAGGTAATAGCAAGCATTCGCCAAGTCAGCTACCTGAATAGTGGTTTCCTTCGCTTTCACTTCGCCTTCACGAACAATTCGTCCTTGTTCGTCGGTTAATTGAAAGTCAGCATCCGAATAGGTGTCCCAGGCATCCACGGTAAGAATGACCGAGTTTACAGTTGGATTTGGATACAGCGATGCTGATATGCTATACCCCAATTCATCTAACCCAACTGAATAAATTTCAAAAGGTTGTTGTACCCCTTGGGTAATCGTGCCCGAGGCAGAACTTAGCACTTCGTAGTCAATTTGCCCGACGGTGTAACTCACAGTTCCACCTGCACCGGACGCATCTCCTCCCGAAGCTACTGTGTTCTGCTGACTGAATCCAACAAGTGTTGAACACAACCCGACACAAAGTAGTTTTCCCTTCATTTAGATTTAGTTTAAATAAGTAGTAATAATTGTTAAAGTATCGATCAATAGGCCTTTACTTTCGGTGAAACAACATATTTTTTATTTAAAAATTAACACAAAACAATAAAACGGCTTTCTAAACGAACAAACTAGTTCTTTTAATGAATATTTATAACTCAAGTGTTTTATTAACTTTAAGGCTTACTTTGCTAAGAATAAAACTATGAAATCGCTTGCCATAAGAACATTTGAAGAATATCAAGAAAAATACGCTCAAAGTATTGCAGATCCATCTGTTTTTTGGGGTGAAATTGCTGAGACTTTCCAATGGGTGAAACCTTGGGATAAGGTATTGGAATGGAACTTTCAGGAGCCGAAAGTGGAATGGTTCAAAGGCGGTCAACTGAATATCACTACAAATGCGCTCGACAGGCACTTAGAACACAACGCTGATAAAATTGCTTTTTACTGGGAACCAAACGATCCTGAAAAAGAAGCGGTAAGTTATACTTATGCCGAGTTACATACGAATGTGTGCCGTTTCGCAAATGCACTGAAAGTAAAAGGCATCAAAAAAGGAGATCGCATTTGCATCTATATGCCTATGATTCCCGAATTGGCAATAGCTGTTTTGGCGTGTGCCCGAATAGGAGCTGTTCATTCGGTTGTGTTTGCCGGTTTCTCGGCAAATGCGCTTGCCGATCGTGTTACGGATGCCGAAGCAACAATGATCATTACAGCAGATGGACTCAACCGCGGAGGGAAATCAATTGCGTTAAAAGAAATTGTAGATGAAGCGTTGTTGAGTTGCTCAACCGTTAATAATGTCATTGTTTACAATTGTCTCGGCTGGGACTGTAATATGCTCGAAGGTCGCGACAGTTGGTGGCACGATGCTATTGCGCATCAACCTCTGCATTGTAGTCCGGAACCGATGGATGCAGAAGATCCGTTGTTTATTTTGTATACTTCAGGATCTACCGGCAAACCGAAAGGTGTGGTTCATACCTGCGGTGGCTACATGGTGTATACCGCTTATACGTTTCAGAATGTGTATCAATACGAAGCCAATGATATTTATTGGTGTACAGCCGATATCGGTTGGATAACCGGACATTCTTACATTGTTTACGGACCACTTCTTTCCGGTGCAACTTCTGTTTTGTTTGAAGGAATTCCAACATATCCGGATGCTGGAAGATTTTGGAGTATTGTCGAAAAATATAAAGTCACTCAATTCCTAACCGCACCAACGGCCATTCGTTCTTTAATGGCACATGGAACCGATTATGTGAACCAACACGATTTAAGTTCGCTCAAAGTGTTAGGAACGGTTGGTGAACCTATCAACGAAGAAGCTTGGCAGTGGTATTACAAAGAAATTGGTAAAGAGAAATGCGCAATAGTGGATAGCTGGTGGCAAACCGAAACCGGTGGAGTAATGATTTCAGGAATTGGGACTCTTTCTCCGTTGAAACCAACTTATGCAGGATATCCAATGCCGGGAATTCAACCCGTATTGTTAAACCAGGAAGGAAAAGAAATTGAAGAACCGAATGTAGAAGGTTATTTGTGTATCAAAGCACCATGGCCTTCTATTTTGCGCACTACTTATGGTGATCATGAACGCTGTCGTGTAACGTATTTTTCGCATTACGACGGTTATTATTTCACCGGTGATGGAGCTAAGCGCGATGAAAACGGCATGTACCGCATTATCGGAAGAATTGATGATGTGATCAATGTATCCGGACACCGCTTCGGAACGGCAGAAATTGAAAATGCCATCAACGCCAATGAACATGTTATAGAATCGGCTGTGGTAGGTTATCCGCATCCGGTGAAAGGACAGTCGATTTATGCCTTTGTTGTTGGTGAAGAAGTTCCGGAAGATGAATTGGCTGCGCGTCATTCAATTGTAGAAACGGTGAGTAAAGAAATCGGAAAAATTGCCATCCCTGAAAAAATCATGTTTGTAACCGGTTTACCGAAAACGCGCTCCGGTAAAATCATGCGACGTATTCTACGTAAAGTAGCCGAAGGTGAAACCGGCAGTTTGGGTGATACATCAACGTTGCTCGATCCGGGAATTGTGGATGAAATAATTGCGAAGGCGTTGAGCCTTTAATAGTTGAACTCAGGTTTATAATAGTTTGTTAAACTACTACTTATGAAATTCGTATTGCTTTCATCGCTTCTGTTATTTGGCTATGGTTTATCATATGCTGAATTAGAATTTGGAAAAAGCTTTTCTAGCGGCAAACTCTATACAGGATTACCGGAAATCAATGTAATGGGAAACGGGATTTCGATAATTGATGGAGACGTCACGCCTGATGTGACTGATCTAACCGACTTCGGAAATCAAAGTATTTGTGCTGGTGTTACTACTGTGACCTTTACAATAGAAAATCCGGGTTCAGGAAACTTAAACCTTGGGAGCTTGAATATTAGTGGCGTTGATGCAGCTGAATTCAGCGTAGTCTCTTTTCCTTCTGCACTTGTTTCAGGTGGTGGTTTTACCACATTTCAAGTAACATTTGATCCGTCTTCTATCGGTTTGAAAAATGCCATTATTACGGTAAATAATGATGATAGCGACGAAGCTGTTTACGATTTTGCAATTCAGGGAATGGGTACCGATCCTGAAATCAACGTGCAGGGAAACGGAAATACGATCAATGATGGAAGTTCAACACCTTCAGGTTCCAATCATACAGGATTCGGACCTGTATTGGTTTGCATTGGAACCAACACGCGGACGTATACGATTTCAAATAGCGGAACGGGAAACCTGGTGATTGGAGCAGGTGGAATTACACTTACAGGAACACATGCATTTGATTATACAATCGGTGGAATTTCGCTTCCGGCAAGCATTCCTTCGGGTGGAAGCACAACGTTTACGGTTACTTCTGATCCTTCCGGAACCGGAAACAGGTTAGCAACAGTGAATATTGCCAACAACGATTGCAGTGAAGCAGTTTATAATTTCGCCATTCAAACAAACGGACAAGCAGATGCTACAGCTCCGGTTGCTCCAGTGTTGGGAATGATGACATCCGAATGTTCCTTAACACTACCTGTTCCAACTGCCAATGACAATTGCGCCGGAGTTGTTTCAGGAACCACTGCAACTGTTTTTCCAATAACCACTCAAGGAACAACTGTTGTTACCTGGACGTTCAACGATGGTAATGGAAATGCAAGTACCGCTGATCAGACGGTAATCATTGATGATGTTACGGCACCCGTTGTACCAACACTTTCCGATGTTGCAGGTGAATGTTCGGTTACACTTTCGGTGCCAACTACAACAGATAACTGTGCAGGTATCATAACAGCAACCACTTCAACTTCCTTTCCGGTAACGGCGCTGGGAACTACTGTAGTAACATGGTTATTTGACGACGGAAACGGAAATACGGCAACTACTACGCAGAATGTTGTGATAACGGATACCATTGATCCGGTGATTGTGAATTGTCCGACAACGATCAACTCTGCTGCGAATGCGAGTGGTTGTAATGCAACGGTTTCTTGGTTGCCACCTGCTGCAACGGATAATTGCATAGCAAGTCCGATTCTTACTGCAAGTCACAGTCCGGGAACTGTTTTCCCATTGGGAACTACTGCTGTGACTTATGCGTTCGATGATGGAAACGGTAATTCATCCGTCTGTGCATTCAATGTGGTGGTAATTAATAACCTTACTGCAACCGCTTCATTGACCGATGTTTTGTGTTCAGGAACTTCAACCGGAGCCATTGAATTAACAGTGAGTGGGAGCTCGGGTTATTCATTTGATTGGAATTCGGGGCTTTACGCAACAGAAGACATTGCTTCGTTACCGCAAGGAACTTATACCGTAACTATAACCGATGCAAATGATTGCGAGTTGATCGATACGTTTACATTGGTTGATCCGGCTGACTTAATGGTTACAGTAGACGCGTTTACGAATCCGACTACCTGTTTGTCAGCGGATGGAACTGCTCAGATTTCGATTACAGGAGGAACCGTTACAGGAGCTTATTCTGCTGATTGGACCGATGGTGGAGTTTATTCTTCTGCGGTTGAAGATCCGATCGATTTAACAGATGGAATTTTCACGCTTACCGTTACAGATGATAATGGTTGTGAGGAAACGGCAACTGTTACTTTGATTGATCCGAATGGTCCTGTTATCAGTTACAATGCCACTTCGGATACGCTGCTCACGTGTAACGGTGATTCGGATGGAAACATCAATATCGACGTTACACTTCTTGGTGGTGCAACAAGTGTAAACTACGATTGGAACTTAGGAGCGTATTCAACCGAAGACATTAGTGGTCTGATAGCTGGAAATTACTCCGTTATTGTAACGGATAACAATAGTTGCAGTTCGGTAACATCTTTTGCTGTGAATGAGCCTGCTGCATTGGTTGTTAATGCAACGGCAGCTCCCAATGGAGATATGGTTTTTGCGAATAGTTCACTTGGAACGTATCAATGGATTGATTGTTCAACAATGACCGCTATTCCCGGGGCAACGTCTCAATTCTACTTTCCGGTGGTAAACGGAAACTATGCCGTTGTGATTACAGAAGGTGCCTGTTCGGATACCTCATTGTGCGTAGCTGCCTTCTCCGTTGGAGTTGATGAGGTAAAAGATGATGGCGCGATTTCGGTATTTCCGAATCCTTCCAACGGATTGTTTTACCTGTCGTCATCGGTTCCACTCGAAAAAATGGAGTTGATTGATCTTTCCGGGAAACAACTACTAGTAGAAACTCAAACTTTTCAGCAGATCGATCTCACGGAATTGCAAAATGGGGTTTATTTTGTGCGTGTTACAACAATCGACAAAGAAGAGAAAACGCTTCGGTTAGTGAAGGAATAATGGTGATTTATCCCTGCGTTTTGCTCCAAACAGAAACTTGCCACAGAATGCTTCATTCCAAACTGGAAATACCGTATCTTTGCCCACAAATTTCAGGGTATGTCTGATTCTTCTCGTATTTCTACATCCAAAGCGCCGAAACCGGTTGGCTTATATCCTCATGCACGTCGCGTGGGTAACTTGTTGTTTTTATCGGGTGTTGGTCCGCGTGTTGCGGGTTCCGATGCTACCGATTCAGCGGTTCCCGGATTGGAGTTGGATAAAAACGGGAATTTCATCGCCTTTGATTTTGAAGCGCAGTGTCGCAGCGTGTTTGATAACGTGCGAATTATTTTGGAAGAATCGGGTTCAAGCTGGGATCAATTGGTTGATGTGACGGTGTTTCTGGTAAACATGAAGCGTGATTTCCATACGTACAACCGCATTTATGCCGAGTATTTCAAAGACAATCTTCCTTGTAGAACAACGGTAGAAATCAACTCGCTACCTACACCTATCGCTATTGAATTGAAATGTATCGCAACTATTGAATAAATTATGATCGCTTTTGCCATTCGAAGTATCCTCGCAGCAGGATTGTTGTTTTTAACTGTTTTTTCCTTTTACA
Organism: Fluviicola sp.; assembly: GCA_044377135.1. Lineage (GTDB taxonomy): Bacteria > Bacteroidota > Bacteroidia > Flavobacteriales_D > Crocinitomicaceae > Fluviicola. Next base: position 809 of record JBILJP010000081.1, on the reverse strand, counting down.
CCGGTTACTGGGGTTGGGGTATCGTTTTGATTTTAATCACCGCGATTGTTGGAGCAACCTTTATTTACAATGAAAATTTAGCCTTTTCCCTCAACCACATGCGTACCGGGAACCAAGACAAGGCCAAACATTACATCAATAAAATTACGCATCCGCAACTGTTGCCTAGACGTCAGCGTGCGTATGTAATTTACTTGCAAGCCATGTTTAATGCGCAAGATATTGGTCACGCCAAAAGTGAGTCATTATTGCGTCAGGCAATGGCAATCGGTTTACGCAGAGGTCATGATCAGGCAATGGCGCGTTTGCACCTGGCGGGTGTTTGTGCACAAACAGGTCGTAAAGCAGAAGCATTGTCTTTGTTGGCTGAAGCGAAGAAACTAGACAACACCGGTATGATGAAAGAGCAAATCAAAATGATGCAAACCCAATTGCAGAATGCTCCTTCTAAAAACCAAATGCGTATGGCTCAAATGATGGGTGGACGCAAAAAAATGCCGCGTATGCGTTAACCGATGAGCCAAGTTTACTGTCCTTTTCCTGAAAACTACGAACTGATAGATGCAGGCGGAGGAAAAAAACTGGAACGTTGGGGTGAGATGATCACCATTCGTCCGGAACACCAGGCTTATTTTCCCGCAGGATTAAAACCGCAAGAGTGGAAAGCATTGGCGCATTGGGAATTTGTTTCGGATACTCCCGCAGGTCTCAACGGAAAATGGAAAGCTTTAAAACCTCCTGTTCCCAAGTCTTGGATCTTTCACAGTGATGATATTCATGCGCAATTGGAACTAACCTCCAACAAGCAC
>JBILJP010000418.1:0-4276 GCA_044377135.1 Fluviicola sp. | reverse complement strand
TTAAAACGTTTTTTACCGAAGCTCTTTTGGAGAATTATCGCGAAACAGTCGGCTACTTGAATAGTGCTTGGTTATTAGTTGAACACACTAACTACTAATAACTAGCAACTAATCACTAAAGATATCCTTTGTCAATTAAAAAACGAGCAACATTCGACTCAATTCGCTTTGTAATGTTTGATGTATCCGCTTTCTCGAATGATTTTCCGGTAATACGCTCAAACAACTCAATGTAACGATCGGTCACTACATCAACAAATTCATCCGGCATTTCAGGCATTGTTTGTCCTTCAAGTCCCTGGAAACCGTTTTCGATCAACCATTGGCGTACAAATTCTTTCGACAATTGTTTTTGTTGTTCGCCTTTCGCCTGACGTTCCTCGTACCCTTCGGCATAGAAATAACGCGATGAATCAGGAGTGTGAATTTCATCGATCAGAATCACTTCACCGTTCAACATCCCGAATTCGTATTTCGTGTCAACCAAAATCAAACCGCGATCGGCAGCCATTTCCGTTCCGCGCTGAAACAAAGCTCGTGTGTAACGTTCCATTTGTTCATAGATGGCTTGCGGAACAATTCCCTTCGCCAAAATATCTTCGCGCGAAATATCTTCGTCGTGACCTTCTTCTGCTTTCGATGCAGGAGTAATAATCGGTTCCGGGAAACGGTCGTTTTCTTTCATTCCTTCAGGAAGCACAACGCCACACAATTCGCGCTTGCCCAACGCATATTCGCGCGCTGCATGACCGGCCATGTAACCTCTGATCACCATTTCCACGCGAATGGGTTCACACGCATGACCAACAGCCACACACGGATCGGGAGTTCCCAACAACCAATTCGGAACAATATCGCGGGTTGCATCCAAAAACATGGTTGCCACTTGATTCAATACTTGTCCTTTAAACGGAATTCCTTTTGGCAAAATATGATCAAACGCCGAGATCCGGTCGCTTGCAACCATTACCACTAATCCGTTGTTCAAGGTATACACCTCGCGCACTTTACCGCGGTAAACATCTTGCTGACCGGGAAAATTAAAGTTGGTACTTGTGATTGTCTGTATCATTTTGCTTCGTTATCTTTTTTAAACTTTTCTTCTTTCTCTTTGGCTTCGGCAATTTCAAAGGCATCAATGATGCGTTTCACCAAGTTGTGTCGAATCACATCACTTTGCGTCAGGCGAATGATTTCCAAGCCTTCCACATCTTTCAAAATATCCAATGCATAAGACAATCCTGAACGTTGACGGTGCGGTAAATCGACCTGCGACATATCACCTGTAATCACAAACTGAGCGGTTTGTCCCATGCGCGTGAGGAACATTTTCATTTGCATTACGGTTGCATTTTGCGCCTCATCCAAAATCACGAATGCTTTATCGAGCGTACGACCACGCATAAACGCCAACGGTGCAATCTCGATGATTCCGAATTCGATCATATCGCCCAACTTTTCGGGTGGAATCATATCACGGAGTGCATCGTACAACGGCATTAGGTACGGATCGAGTTTTTCTTTCAAATCGCCGGGTAGAAACCCTAGATTTTCTCCTGCTTCAACAGCCGGTCGAGTTAAAATGATGCGCTTTACTTCCTTCGCTTTTAATGCCCGAACCGCCAATGCAACGGCCGTATACGTTTTACCTGTTCCCGCAGGACCAACGGCAAAAACCATATCGCTTTTGTTCACCGCTTGCACCAACTTGCGCTGATTAACGGTTTTCGCTTTGATTTTCACACCACCATTTCCGTGTACCAAGGTTTCGGAACCATCGCCGGAAAGCATGGTAGAGCCATCTTCCAACATCAGGTTTTCGATGTTGTTTTCGGTGAGCAAACCCGTTTCTTTGAAGTGCGCTAATATCAATTCAAACTTAATCTCAAATTGTTCTGCTACCTCTGAATCGCCCACCACAGTAAGCTCATTGCCGCGTGCATTGATTTGCAATTTCGGAAAAAAGGTGCGGATGTATTTCAGGTTGGCGTTGTTTACACCAAATAATTCAGCGATGTTAACACCGCTGATTTCGATTTTCTTCTCTGTCAATGTGGATAAATCTTTCGTTTTACCTAGGGCTTTGCAAATTATAACCCTTATTTTTGGATCAAAATTAATCAATTTTTGTTGCTGAAAAGCGAAAAAACGAGGATGCATATAATCACGTTAACAACCGATATGGGATTGAGCGATCACTACGTGGCCGCATTAAAGGGAAGTATCTACCGTTTGGATGCTTCTGCCGTAATTGTTGACGTTTCACACGCCATTCGCGCATTCGACATTGCACAAGCCAGTTTTTGCCTTTCAAACGTTTATTCCGACTTTCCGAAAGGCACCGTTCATGTGATTGGTGTTGATAGTGAACCTGTCATCAATTCCCGCGACGGAAGTTACCCGGCAGTAATGCTGTATGACGGTCATTACTTTGTTGCCAATGACAATGGAATCTTTGCCTTGATCTTAAAAGAAAATCAACCGGAAGGCTTTTGGCTCATTGATGATGTGCTCTCCAATCCGGCGGGATTCAAGTTTCCGACCAAGAATATTTTTGTGCCGGCAGCGGTGAAAATTGCCCAAGGAGTTGCCGTTGACACTTTTGCTTCCGCTCACGACGAATGGAAACGCGCATTTACAATCAATCCCATTCTCGAAGAAAACCTCATCAAAGGTTCCATCGTTCATATTGACCATTACGGGAATGCGATCACCAATATTTCGCGTGAATTGTTTGCCCGTTTTGAAGAAGCACCGTTCACCATTTTGTTTCGCAAACGCGATTATTACATTGATACCATTTCTGGTTCGTACAATGAAGTGCAGCCAGGCGAGCGTGTAGCGATCTTTAATGACAACAATCTATTGGAAATTGCCATCAACAAAGGTGCACGCGGCGTAAATGGCGGAGCAGACAGCTTATTCGGCTTGCACACAGGCGATGTAGTTCGTGTAGAATTTACCCCGCGCGGATCAGCCAAAACAATCGATTCACTTTTTTGACCCATGATTACCCGCATTGTAAAACTGACTTTTCAGGAAGATAAAATCGATTCGTTTTTAGCGTTTTTCGACACCATCAACACACGCGTTAGTCGCTTTGAAGGCTGTAATGGTATGCGCTTGTTGCAAGATCTCAAACACCCGAACATCGTTTTTACTTACAGCTATTGGAACAGCGAAGATGCACTCAACCATTACCGCGATTCGGAATTGTTTGGTGGCGTGTGGGGAACGATCAAACCGTGGTTTGGAGGAAAACCGGAGGCTTGGTCGGTGGATACGTATTTTGAAGACGGACTCTTTTCGCTGAGCGAAAAGAATTGAAAATGTCAAATTGAAAATTGAAAAGGAAGTTTTCGGGAAGCATTGTCCCTTTTCAATTTTACATTTTCAATTGATAATTACACCCATTCCAACGTTTTGTGTACTAACTTTCGTTAATGATTGTAACAATCGGTTGACGAAGTCTTATCTAAGTCGTACTTTTGACCCACTTTAATAAGTATGAGAGCATTATATTGGAAAGAAATACGGAGCTTTTTGGGTTCCACCATCGGATACATATTTATCCTTATTTTCTTGATCACATCCGGTGTAATACACTGGTATATTTCGGGTGAAGCGAACTTACTGGAAGGAGCCGAAGCGGATTTGATTCCGTTTTTTAATGCTTCTCCCTGGATTTTCTTAGTGTTGATTCCGGCAATAACGATGCGTTCCATCGCGGAAGAACGTAGAAACGGAACCATTGAGTTGTTGTTTACACGACCAATTACCGACTTAAAAATCATTCTTGCCAAGTATTTTGCAGGCGTTACGTTGCTGGTTATTTCCCTTTTGCCGACCTTGGTTTATTACTATTCCATGAGTCAATTGGGTATCAACCCGGTTGGCGAAGACGGTGCGGAAACTACAGTAATTGACGAGGGAGCGATGCTTACCTCCTATTTCGGACTCGTTTTATTAGGGTCCGCCTTTGTAGCCATCGGTATTTTCGCGTCTTCCATCACCAGCTCACAAATTGTTGCCTTTATTTTGGGAATGTTCATTTGTTTGTTCATGTATTACGGTTTGGAATTGATCGGATCGTTTAACCTTATGGGTGAATACGACGTTATTTTCCGCTACATCGGCATTACTTCTCATTACGAATCCATTATGCGGGGTGTAATCGACACCGAAGACATGTTGTATTTCTTCGGACTCATAGCCGTTTTCATCACCGCAGCATTGACAGTTGTTAAATCCCTAAAACGATAATCCATGGCCGAAA
>JBILJP010000417.1:0-4280 GCA_044377135.1 Fluviicola sp. | reverse complement strand
CTGATCGAATATCTTCGATCAACTGTTTATTGAAGGCTTCGTAATCAAATTCTTCTTTCATAATTGTCAAAATTTACTCCTTTTTCCAAAAAAGAAAAACTTTGACACAGTTTATTGAACGATCTCTACGTCTTATTGTTGTTTATCAGTAAATTAATTTATTTTTTTGTCAAACCGACGTACAAAAGTCTCCACTATGAAAACACTGCTACTATTCATTTTCGCACTGCCCTTACTTGTGATTTCCTGTAAGACTCAGCAAAACTCAGAAAGAAATGTGGGTAAAAAAACATTCTCTCAACAAAGAGATGTGCTTTCAATCAATTCTGTAAATGCTGATTATGATCAATATTCACGTGCGATATTCAACTATCGTTTAACGGAAAAAATTATTAGTGATTACGGTAATGGGGGGCAACCATACTGGTTTATAGAAGAAAATGGTGACTCAATTTTGAAAATAGATTTATTTAAGAATCTACCTAGATCTTACCAAAAGTTGATAGATAATTCAGAGGATTCGTTGCTTTTGGCAATCAATGGATTAACTCCTTCAAGCCTTATAGTTCCTAATTCATTAAGGGATTTAGATGCAGGATTTCAATTCTCAAACTACATATTTAAGAGTTCAAATCAAGCAGCTTTGAAGGCATTCGGAATTGTGAATAGTAATTTGGAATTAAATTCAACCTATATAGTTATTGATTATTTGCAGTATAAAGATGTTGCAATACAGAAGTTCCCAAGTATTAGATATGCAGTTGGAATACGAGCAGAAATTAGGGTCGATGAAACAAAAGTTGATTCAGAGATTGACATAAAGTCATTGTCTACTCTAGCTGCACAAGTAGAAATTGGTAAGAAATCTGTAAATATAACTATTCGAACAATTGGAATTTCCGGACTCGAATCAAGAATGGTAATACCAAACAACACAACATTCGATGTTAAGACCTATAGTCAATTTGAGCAAATAATCGAATTTATTCGCACGTTGAAGGATGAACCTCAAGATATGGTTATCTGCCCACAAAGAATTCCTATCGTAAATACTTATAGCACATCGCCGGAATATTCTTTTTTCTCTCGTTTGGAGTATATGGAATTACTTCGAAAGCAAGCGAATAAACTTTCCCGAAAGGAAAGACGAAATCTGAAAAATTCTATCGATTCGATTTATGTAGAAATGTTTTCTGACGAATTGAATCGCAGATTGCAAATGAGTAAAACTCAACTTTACTATGATTCTTTGATTACAAATAATTCATTAAATCCAATCGATTTCATTTCCACGAAATCAACTCGTGACGAGCTCTACAATAGGTTACTTAAAAAATGAAATTGTAATGTGTTAGTGTGAAATTAGGAAACCCTGGAATAACTCAAATTAACTTGATTACTAATCAAAACTCATGATCGAACTAATATTATTCAGATTTTAATTCACTAGTGTCCGATAAACAAAAAAGAAAAGTTCAGCATTAAGGGCAAACAGCAGCTTTCAACGTTTTTACTCATTAGTAGGGTTGCTTTTGCCACGAATCATCCTGAGGCTGACACGTGAACTAATGACGAGCTGTGTATCATTTGGGGCGAATAGTTTGAGCTAGCTCAAACACTAATTCGTTACGAATCAAACGATCTATCCAATTTATTTATTCGTGGTGGAAAAAATAAATAAATTTTTCCCCGGACAACAATGAATCTAATTCAGGTTAATAAGATAGTTGTGTGTTGTTTTTATAAATTTTTCTATTTTAGAAACAGATAACGCGTTGTTATCGCCACTATTTTCTGAATCAGACCGATCAGAAAAAACAGGATGTCAAGAATAGAGGAACTTGCTACCAAGCGCACATGGTATGAGCTATCGTTTAATTTCTTGAATTGCGGTTTTATGGATGCACCCAATTGTTGACATCGCAACAAACAGTGGAGTCGGTCACATGTACAAACAAACCCTTCCTATAGAGGTCAACTATAGGGCTACAACTAACTGCGTTCGCTAACAACTTTAGCGGTTGCGAAAATCCCATATAATTGGGCAAACTATTCATTTTAAACACATCACTATGACTAATTCAGAACAAAACACAGGACTTCAATTTGTGAACACTCCTCCGGCAAATGTAACAGCGCCTTATACCGAAGGCACAGCTTCAATTACAATACCTTCGGGTCATTTATTAACGCCTCACTGGCATCCAAATGCAGATGAGATTACCACCTGTACTGCAGGAACTGGAACCGTTACAATTATAGCGCCCAATGCAGCAACGCCATCCAATCCTGGAACAGCAACGCATCAAACCTATCCATTCTCGGTAGGAGATAGCGTTTATTTACAACAAGGTTATTTCCATTATTTTTTGAATTCAGGAACCGAAGATTTTATCATTGACCTCACGTTTAATGAAACAGATTTTGATATTCTTTCATTGAATGAGGTAATTAGTTTACTGCCGAAAGACATCAAAGTAACGGCTATAAATAGCGATCCTACAAATCCTATTATTCCATTTGAGTTGTCGGCGATAACGAAGTAAAACAAACGAGAAAAATCGCACAATGTAAATAACGTGAGTTCTTATCCAAAACTCACGTTATTTACTAAATCGAGCAGTATTTATTGCAGTTGGTTGCTATTCTAAGGTGATTTAAATAGAACGGATCTCGTTTCCACCTTTGGAGTGTGATTTCCTATGGTATGGCATAATTCTTAACATTTGAAGTGTTGTGTATTTTCTCCCACGAATAAACGAATGAATGTTTACTCATCAATTAAATGCGAATAGATGGAAACGTTGTTTCCATCCGAATCTGTGAAGATCAGCGGCGGCTGATCATTCGCTATAATTGGCACACAGTTCGTCATTCGTTTATTCGTGGGAGACACTATTACTGCCTTTTTCGAGTGTCAAGTGCAACGCAAATCTCACGGAAAATACACCCGTTTCCCCGTTTCCTGTTCCACCTCAAACTTCTCGCGAATCACCGATTGCACCGTTCTTCCGGCAATCTTGCATTCGAGCCACGAGATAATATCGAGGTACAAAAACGGTCGTTTCTCATACGGCAGCTGACTCAACTTTACCAGCTTGGCGTGCAAGACCCGGAAAGCGCGCAACAACGATTTTTCATCGGCAAACGGAAGCTGGCGCAGGAACTTCAAAATTTCGCGTTGTACTCCATGCAAATCGCCCATATTGCTTAGGAAACGGTACACCGATTTAATCTGGTAATCCAGCAAATCGGCGGTGCCCAATTCAAAGTGAGCAATGAGGTTCAAGATGCGGGCAAAACACTGAATGTCTTCGCGCAACGACACATCTTTCATCTGAATCACCTTGTTCAAATACCGAATAGCGGACTTATTATCGCCGCTACCGAAGTACAGACACGCCACTTTGTAATACAATACCATGGTGCGGTGATTGTCGAGCAAATCGCTGTTGTCGCGGATAAATTCCTCCACTTCGTCCACAATCGCCAATCCTTCGGTAAAAGTTCCGCCCAGGTAATATTGATTGATCCTTCCGGTGAGCCAGTACAGGCGTTGCAACAGCAATACATTCTCGTTGTCGCGATCGCCCATATCGAGGTTTTCAATCAGCTTCAACGTTTCGGTCAAGCGTTCGTAACTGCGCAGGTTAAACAAGGCATTGTGCAGGTTGTACAAACCTTTCAGGTACATTTCGCGGTACTGTTCTTTCACAAACGGATATTCCTCAAACAACTCCACCCAAAGTTTGGCGTATTTGAAACACATCAGGAATTCCTGCGTGATGTAGTGGTACCAAACGGTAGCATTGTAGAGGTGCATTTTTTCCTCGAAACCCAATTCTTTCAAGCGATAAACCGGCAGGCGCGAAGTAAAAAACTCCTTCACGAAGCGGTAATCTTTTTCATCGCGCACAAACCCTACTTTCACATACAGCGCATACAATTGCAGCGAAAGATTCGAAAAATCAATGGCTGTAGAAATGTGGTGTTGCAACGAACGGCTTTCTGAAGTCAGTTGTTCGGCACGTGAACCGATACTACGCGTAATGTACTGCGATTCGATGATTTTCTCGAACTCCAGAATTTCCAGGTTCAAAATAGGTGCCTGAATGCGTTGAGCGTGCTGTTTGGCTTTCTCGAGAATGCGCAGTGCCTGCAGGTAAAATCCCTTTTGGTACAAAATCAGGGCGTGGTCAATCGACTCGCGAATCTCGATCTTGGGCAAGTGATGTGCGTGTTGCAAGCGCAAACTGGTGAGCACTTGTTTGTACAAATGC
>JBILJP010000080.1:0-15395 GCA_044377135.1 Fluviicola sp. | reverse complement strand
CAAGATTTTGAACTAAAATCGGAATTTTCTTGCAATTGAAAACCTGTAAAGCCAACTCTTTTTCCACAGTTTATAATTGATATTCAACTGAATAGATGCTTTGTAAGGATTGACTAAATAAGATTGTTTCATAAAGAATAAACCTGCTTTCGATGTTTCGGTGGTAGTTTTTTGTTTTAAACTTATTCGATCAGTTCTTTTAATTCTTTCAATCTCTCAGGAACAAGAGTGATGTGATAACAGTTGGGGTGGAAATCCAATTCGACTAGGTTCGCTTGCACAAGTTTTGAAATGTGGATATATATTGTTGATTTAGAAAGCTGAAGAATTGAAGTTAAATCAGTGTTTCTAGTAAATGGCTGGGATTTTAAAACCTTAATGATTTGTGCCCTTGCAGGATGTCCGAGAGCTCTAGCGATAAGAGATAAATCCTTTATTTCTTGCGTGTATTGGTTGGTTTTTGATGCACCCATGATTTGATTTTTCTATTTAAGTTAGGTGAAAAGATCATTTCGTGCAACAGCGATTTTAATTTTTTTTGCGGAAAATCGATTTTTTTTAAGCGAATTCGATAATTTGAGTGTTCGCAATATTGCGAACACTCAAATTATCGAATTCGCAAAATTCATTTAGAAATTGTAACCATAATACCATTAAAATCAGTTTTTTGGAGTCAATTCACCCCAAATCCTTCATCACCATCCTGATCGTTTGTCTCGTCCGTTGTTCCACCAAAATATCCTTGTTCACACTCACGCGATCAATAGTTGCCTGGTCGTAATGGCGAATGGTTACTAACTCTAATCCTTCATTGTAGCGTACTTCGTACTGACTTTTGAACAAGTCAACCAATTGCATCGGATCTATTTTTGAGCGATCAAACAAAATCGAAAAACTCAACGCTGAGTTTTGCATCAGGTTGATTTTTACTCCTTGTTGCGCGAGTGATTGGAAAATATCACCCAGGTTTTGTTCTACGATGAACGAAAAATCTTTCGGTGTAAACGACATCAATACCTGGTCCATCTTAAAGATAAACGACGGTACCAAATGGTCAAAATTACCCGAAGCCTGAATGGTTGTTCCGGGAGCATTCGGATCGATAAACGATTTTACGTGCAACTCAATACCTTTGTTTTGCAACGGTTTGATTGTTTTCGGGTGAATGACCGTAGCACCGTAATACGACAATTCGATGGCTTCTTTGAAGGAAATTTTGTCCAGTTTCACAGTGTTGTCAAACCATTTCGGATCGGCATTCAGCATTCCCGGCACATCTTTCCAAATGGTAACACTTTCGGCATCGGCACAATAAGCATAAATCGCGGCGCTGAAATCTGAACCTTCACGACCAAGTGTAGTAGTGAAACCTTCCGACGTATGTCCTACGAAACCTTGTGTGATGGCAATGCGTTTCAATTTGAATTCGGGCAATAACTGTTGTTTGATGATTGTTTCGGTTTTTCCCCAATCTACTTCACCTTCGCGGTAAGTATGGTTGGTGCGGATGTATTTACGAGAATCGATCCACATGGTGGAATGACCTTCTTCTTTCAGAAATGCTTCTACGATCATCGTTGAAATGACTTCACCAATCGAAACTATTTGGTCGTATTCGAAGTTGAAATTTTCTGAAAGTGGTTGATTGTAGCGATTTTTTAACCGGTCGAAAACCGTTTCAAGTTCCTGATAAATGGCAAAATGAGGTTCTGGAAACAATTCGCCTACAATATTGAGGTGAAATTGATAACGTTCCTCTACGAGTTCCTGGTATTTCTTTTCGTCGCGCCTCCACAAGGCATCTACAATTTCCTCCATAGAATTGGTGGTCTTACCCATAGCGGATATTACAACAATCAACTTGTCTTGGGTGAAAAGAGACAGAATGTGTGATACATTCCGAACGGCTTGAGCGTCTTTCACGGAAGCGCCACCGAATTTGAAAACCTTCATCGCTTAATTTTTGCGCGAAATTACGGATTAATTAATCGATTTAGCGTTGGTATTAAGGGTGAAAAGTGATAAAATAACTTAATATGTTAGAATTTTAGCTCCAATATGTGGTATCACCCCTCTCGCTCTCCCCCTGAGTGCAATGTCATTAAGTTAAGGGATAAACTCCGATTTAAGTACGTTGCGTTTGTGGTAAAGTAATTGAACTGTATGCAGAAATTTAATTTGTTTGACGATTCTTTTCTGATTCTGCCACAGATTGCTCAGATTTTCACAGATATTGGACTATACGCTAGCGTATAGTATTCAAATTGAACTACGGATTTCATCTGTGTTCATCTACGGAACCGTGTCAGCCTTAGGATGATCTGTGGCAAGCCATTACTGCTTTTGTTATTCTATTTTGAAAAATGGTTGTTTGTGTGATCTTATTATTATTTCCAGCTTAACTTAATGACATTGCCCCTGAGTGAGGTGGATTTTAAACAACAAAAAACGCCTCGCGACCAGAGGCAACGAGGCGTTTTCTTTGCTACTTAAATTCTTATTCTGCAGCTTCTGCGTTCAATACCAAGTTCAAGTCGAAATTGATTGTTGATTTTACGTAAGCAGTTGGCATTTTAGGATCCATCGGTTGCATACCACCCATTTTAAGGTCAGCGAAGTCGATAGAGAATTTACCTTTTGCAGTGATTTTATCAGCCGTTTTCTTGATTTTAACCGGAATAGTTACATCCATGTCTTTTCCAAGTACGTTGATGGACGCTTTGATTTCGTTGTCAGAAACTGATTTGATCGTCACTTTTGTTGCTGGGAATTGCGCAGCGTTGAAGAAGTAAGGACCAGAAAGGTGTTTGTTCAACGTGTCTTTATCCGGTGAAGGAAGATCAGAATCAGCGATCGTTGACATATCTACCGAGAAATCTCCCGATTCGAATGTATCACCGTTGTAAACTACAGTTCCTTCAGAAATTTTAACTGTTCCGGTGTGTGAGTGACCATCGGCCTCGTAATCACCTTTCCAACCCAATGTAGTTGCGTCAGCATCCAATGTGTAAGTTGTAGGGCCTGCTTCTTCTGTAGCTTCTTCCGTTGATCCACCGCAAGCGGTCATTCCAAATGCTACTAATGCAACAGCAGCAGACAATAAATACGTTCTTTTCATATGTGTATGTTTAATTTTGACCAAAAGTATAATTAATTTATTTACCATGGTAATAATTGCCTTGAAATATTTTGCGAAAGATGATTTTGTGATTATTAGGGAATAAAACACAGCCCAACTAACCTTTGCTAACTACTAGCCACTAATAACCAATCACTAACCACTAACCACTAACAACTGTTCTCTAATAACTAACAACCAATCACTAATAACTAACCACTCATCACTAACTACCAAATAACAAAAATGTGTACTTTCGTATCAATGAGCTCAAAAGAAAAAGCGAGTAAAAAGGGATTGCGCACCAGCTATGTGTCTACTGTGATTGGAATTTCACTGGTGTTGTTCATGATTGGATTGGTGTTGGCCGGTATCATGGGCTTAGACAGTGTGCAACGTCAGGCCAAGGAAAGCATGCAGGTAGATTTGTTTTTCAAGACCAGTTGGAACGAATCGGATATCAAACAAGTGGAGCAGGAGCTGAAATCGTGGAAAGAATTTTCGGAAGTAACTTATGTTTCACCCGAAAGAGCGATTGAATCCTTTAGCGGATCGGATGAAAATACCCGCGAGATTCTGGCGATTTACGAAGGCGAAAGCCCGATGCCACCTTCCATTACATTTCGTCCGAAAGCAAATTTCGCCAACAAAAGCGGTATGCTTCAGCTTAAAGATAAATTGCTGAAAGCGTATCCTGAAATGATTGATGAAGTAAGTTACGACGCTGCCAGCCTGGAAGAAGTAAACCTTGGATTCAAACAATTCGCCTTTCTATTTTTGGCCGTTGCCGGGTTACTAATCATCGTTGCAATTGCCATGATCAACAATACGATTCGCTTGGCATTATACTCCAAACGATTTACCATCAAAACCATGCAATTGGTAGGAGCAACCGGCAGATTTATTCGTAAACCATTTTTGCGCAATGCCGTTTTTCAAGGAGTTATTGCCGGAACAATTGGTATGGCTTTGCTCATGACGTTGTTTTTTGCCCTCAATAATGTATTGGATGTGGTACAAATAGAATTGACCTTAGTAGAACTCGGAATGCTTTACGGAGCCATTCTTGTGATCGGTTCCTCACTTACACTTATTTCCACCTGGTTTGCGCTCAATAAATATTTGCGTACGAAATTGGATGATTTGTATTAATTTTAGCCCACATAATAGCGGTATGAATAAATTCGATTTCCCTGTCAAAAAAGACAATATGCGTTTCATCCTTATCGGATTGGCGATTAATATTCTTGGTTTTATCCTTATGATCGGTGGTGGTTCGGATGATCCAAAAAAATTCGATGGAGCTGAATTATTCTCACACATGCGTATTACGGTTGCGCCTATTTTGGTGACAATCGGTTATGCGGTGATCTTCTACGGTATTATGAAAAAACCTTCGGGAACGAAGACTGAAGAATAATTTTCCATGAGTTGGTTTGAAGCGTTTATCCTTGCTCTCATTGAAGGGCTAACGGAGTTTTTGCCTGTTTCATCTACAGGTCACATGATCATCGGTTCTTCCTTGATGGGAATTGCAAACGATGATTTCACCAAGTTATTTACCGTAGCCATCCAGTTTGGAGCCATTCTTTCGGTGGTGGTAATCTATTTCCGCTCGTTTCTGAAAACATGGACGTTTTATGCCAAACTCTTCATTGCCTTTATTCCAACGGCAATTGTAGGACTCCTCGCTAAAAAACACATTGACGCCTTGTTGGAAAACGTGTGGGTAGTGGCAACTTCATTGATTATCGGTGGTGTGATCCTGCTTTTTGTAGACAAAATTTTCCAACGCAACGAACGCAATGGGTCTAAAGAGCCTACTTATGTCAGTGGTTTTGTGATCGGGATTTTCCAATGCATTGCTATGATTCCGGGTGTTTCGCGCTCTGCGGCGACCATTATCGGTGGTTTAACGCAAGGATTAACACGCAAAGCAGCAGCAGAATTCTCCTTTTTCTTGGCGGTTCCTACTATGTTTGCTGCAACCGTTAAAAGCCTTTACGACGTTTACAAAGAATCACCTGATGTGATTTTCGACAATGTTCCGGTATTGATTTTTGGAAATGTAGTAGCCTTTATCGTTGCCATCTTAGCCATTAAATTGTTCATCGGAATTCTGACCAAACACGGTTTTAAGCTTTTCGGATATTACCGTATTGTGCTTGGAGTTACCTTATTGGTATTGCTCTTGCTCAATGTTGACCTGGCAATCGTAGATTAAGATGCTTACTGAATTTGCCCAAGGCAGCACCATTCTGGTAGACAAACCCCTTCATTGGACTTCTTTCGACGCGGTGAATAAACTGCGCTGGCATTTGCGTAAGCGTTTAGGTGTGAAAAAACTAAAAGTTGGTCACGCCGGAACGCTCGATCCGCTGGCAACCGGCTTGTTGGTAATCTGCATCGGAAAACACACCAAACTGATCGAAGGGTTGATGGGCGATTCTAAAACCTACACGGGAACCATTCTGTTGGGAAAAACAACTCCTTCTTACGATTTGGAAACAGAATACAACGAAACCTTCCCAACCGAACACATTACCCCCGAATTGCTTGAAGACGTTCGTGCTTCATTCATCGGAGTACAACAACAAGTTCCGCCCATATTCTCCGCCAAGCAAGTCGATGGCAAACGTGCGTATGATTTGGCGCGTGCCGGAAAAGAGATTGTTCTGCAAGCGAATACCATTGAAATCACCGATTTTCAGATTGATACAACCCGCTTTCCGGAAATCGATTTTGAAATTACCTGTAGTAAAGGAACCTATATTCGCTCCATCGCCTACGATTTTGGGGCTAAACTCAACAGTGGGGGCACCTTGATCGCATTGCGCAGAACCGCCTCAGGCACCAATCGCATCGAAGCATCCAAATCGGTTGAAGACTGGATCTCGTTCATCGAAGAAGCGGAATTGTAAGATAAATTCCCATTTGCCACCCCTCTCAATCTCCCCTCAAGGGGAGAAGTAGTAACCACCTCCCTCCTTGAGGATGGGAAGAGCAAGCACTGCTTGTGATGAAATGGGAGGTGACAATCTATGCGTTTCATCGAAATCACAATACTTCAAAAAATCCCCTCCTGAAATGATACAAATAACCCTGATTTTATTTACTTTTGCGCTCCTTTTTTCATTTCCGTTTGAAGTGAAACTTTTCAAGGATTAAAACTGTTGTTGCATGAACAAAATGAAGCTGTCCGAATTTAGTTTCGATCTACCTGACGAACTAATTGCTGAATATCCAAGTCCAAACCGTGATGAAGCCAAACTAATGGTAATTCACCGCGAAACCGGAAAAATTGAACACCGTTTGTTTAAAGATATCATCAACTATTTCTCTGACGGAGATGTGATGATTATGAATAATACACGTGTTTTTCCTGCCCGTATGTATGGAAACAAGGAAAAAACGGGAGCAAAGATCGAAGTGTTCCTTTTGCGTGAATTGAACCGCGAAAGTTTATTGTGGGACGTATTGGTTGATCCGGCTCGTAAAATCAGAATTGGAAATAAATTGTATTTCGGTGAAGACGATTCATTGGTTGCCGAGGTAATCGATAATACCACATCTCGCGGACGTACCTTACGTTTCTTGTTCGATGGTCCGTACGAAGAGTTCAAAGCGAAAATCACCGAATTGGGTGAAACACCACTTCCGAAATACATCAAACGTGAAGTAGAAGAATCTGATGAAGATCGTTACCAAACCATTTACGCCAAAGAAGAAGGTGCTGTTGCGGCTCCTACAGCAGGTTTGCACTTCTCGCGTGAGTTGTTGAAACGATTGGAATTGAAAGGCGTGAATTTTGCCGAAGTTACTTTACACGTAGGTTTGGGAACATTCAGACCGGTTGAGGTGGAAGATTTGACCAAACATAAAATGGATTCCGAGCAGGTTATCATCGACAAAAAATGTGCTGATATCGTAAACGAAGGAAAACGCAATAAAAAACGTATTTGTGCGGTAGGAACAACTTCTATGCGTGCCATTGAAACGTCGGTTTCTACAGACGGTATGTTGAAGCCTTACGACGGATGGACCAATAAGTTCATCTTCCCTCCATATGATTTCAGTATTGCTGATTGTATGATCACCAACTTCCACACACCGCTTTCTACGTTGTTGATGATGATTTCAGCATTCGTAGGTCACGATTTGATGATGGAAGCTTACGAAACAGCGATCAAAGAAAAATACAAGTTCTATTCTTACGGCGACGCAATGTTGATTTTGTAAGATCAGTCAATAATACATTCGAAAAGCATTCTGTACACGCAGGATGCTTTTTTGTTTTTGGTCGGTTCATTAGCGTTTGTTTGGTTATGAAACACTCGCGCTATTTCAGAATGACAATTCAACCCCATCTTGTGTTAACCTATCTGCATTTTGTGTTATCTTAAACCAATAAAACAGGTGACCTTTGTAACACAAATGTACAAGCGATGTCAGGAGAAGTACTACGAATAAAATCAATTAGTCAGCTGCACGAGATATTAGGTTTACCCAAACCGAAGCATCCGTTAATTTCATTAATTGATACGTCCAAAATTCAGATAACGCAAAATGAAGTAGATCTGAAAGTGACCTATGACTTTTACATGATTTCTCAAAAAGACAAAAGTTGTGGAGCCGGATATGGCCGAAATTCATTTGATTTTGCGGAAGGTGTAATGGTGTTTTCGGCACCGAACCAGGTTTATACGCCAACAATGACCATCGATAAAGGTGATATAAAAGGCTGGATGCTCTTCTTTCATCCGGATCTGATCAGAAATACCAACCTGGGAAATCAAATGGATGATTATGCTTTCTTTAACTACGATGTGTTTGAAGCGTTGCACTTATCTGAAGATGAAGAAAAAACGGTGAATGATTGCATAACGAAGATTCAAGATGAATATGAACAACGAATTGATATTCACAGTCAACGGGTGATCGTTTCCAATCTCGAATTGTTGCTCAATTACAGTTTGAGGTTTTATGAACGGCAATTCAATACCCGAATTAGTCAAAGTAAGGACACGGTATCTCAATTTGAAAAAGAATTGAAGGATTATTATGCTTCTAAACAACAACTGGAATCGGGTCTGCCAACCATCCACTATTTTGCGAGCAAAGCTCATTTATCGCAACACTATTTCAGTGATCTGATTAAAAAAGAAACAGGTAGAACGCCCAAAGATCACATCAATGATTTTAGTATTGAAAAAGCGAAAGATCTGCTAGTTGGCTCTGAACAGTCAATAAGTGAAATAGCTTACGAGCTGGGCTTCAATTATCCGCACTATTTCACTCGTTTGTTCAAAACAAAGACAGGTAAAACACCCGTTGAATACCGCAATCAAAACTGATTCCGCATTTCGTGCAGACCTTCCTGCATTTTGTGTTAATCGATGTTGCCAAATAGAAAGACATTTGTAACGTAATTAATCAGAATAAAAACAATGACACAAATAGATAAAACGAAACCGGTATTGGTAACCGGAGCCAATGGCTATGTAGCCAGTTGGTTGGTAAAACGATTGTTAGACGAAGGTTTAACGGTTCATGCCGCAGTAAGAAATCCGGATGACGAACGGAAAATCAAGCAGTTGAAAGAAGCAGCTGCCAACTCAACCGGGACACTGAAGCTGTTTAAGGCAGATTTACTAAGCATCGGTTCCTACAAAGAGGCAATGGAAGGTTGTGAATTGGTTTATCATACAGCATCGCCATTTACCTCTGCTGTGAAAGATCCGCAGAAAGAATTGATTGAACCGGCAGTGATCGGAACAGAAAATGTACTGAATACGGCAAAAGAGGTTTCTTCGGTAAAACGGGTGGTGGTTACAAGCAGTTGTGCGGCAATCTATACCGATGCTATTGATACGGTAAATGCTCCAGGCGGAAGATTAACGGAAGAAGTGTGGAATACAACCGCTTCCTTGGAATATCAACCGTATTCTTATTCAAAGACTTTGGCAGAAAAAAAGGCCTGGGAAATTGAGAAAAGCCAAAGTCATTGGGATTTGGTAACCATTAACATGAGTTTGGTGTTAGGACCATCACTAAATGCCAATGCTACCACTTCCGAATCGATCAATATCCTTAAAATGCTTGGGGGAGGAGACATGAAAATGGGGGCTCCAAAACTGGGAATTGGTGTGGTTGATGTAAGAGACGTTGCAGAAGCACATTTTAGAGCAGGATTTACACCCAATGCGCATGGAAGGTACATCACCAGTGCTCACGATACAGATTTTCTGGAAATGGGAAAGATTTTATTACCCAAATACGGAGATAAATTTCCGTTACCGAAAAGAGCATTACCCAAATGGCTGTTGATGATTGTAGGACCAATGGCAAACAAGTTGTTTACCCGAAAATTCATTCGCAACAACGTTAATATTCCTTGGAGAGCAGACAATTCTAAAATAAAAAAGGAATTAGGAATGTCTTTCCGTCCGCTGAAAGAAACCATGGAGGATTCGTTTCAGATGCTGATTGATGAAGGGATTTTAAAAGCCAAATAACGCAGAAATTTACGTTTTTTAATTACTCAATGGTTCGTGTTTTGCGGACCATTTTTTTTGTGCCCAATTGGAACAAGCTCTTTTTCTGTCCTCAATCTGTGAATGCTGTAACAGTTTCCGATAAATGTGCAAGACTTTAGGTAGCTATTAACTGCAACTTTGTTTGGAGATTCAATAGTGAAAGTGAACGTATGTGCTGCCGGAATGGTAAGTATAGAACCGGTACGCGAGGCGATTTGAAACTAGTAATTTCTGAACTGTAAGAGTATGAAAACAGCAAAAGAGTGGAATCAGAAGATCATTGATTTGTCGCAGAGAATAACGCGCGAATTTCCTGAATTATCAAAATACATTAGTGAGATTCCGGTAAAAATCTCAGAAAAGTATAAACCGGGAGCAACAGCAGAAAATCTGAAAGAATACTACAATTCGTTAGCCGCAATAGTACGCAACTATTCACCAACTCATGACGTGAACAAAACGGCAACGGGTAAGGAAGATGTTGATTTTCCCGGATACCCGATGTATGCGCCTTCAGAAGATATTTTTAGCCACGAAGTAATCGCATCAAACATCAATCCTGAGGATCTTGCGAACAACAGATCACCCAATAAAAAAAAGCGTTCGCCCAACGAAAAAGCATTTGAGGATGATGTATCCGGTGAAGATTTGGATGTTCCCGGATCGGAATTAGACGACGAGCAAGAAAATGTTGGTAGCGAAGATGAGGAGAACAATTACTACAGCTTGGGTGGCGATGATCACGCTGATCTGGATGAGAACAATGGGGAAAGATGAATTTGGTAAACCCTTGATTTTTGGAGCCTGTTAGTTAATGGCGAATCGTTAATGATGCTTCGGTTCAACGACAGGTCTTATGTGTTGACTTGTTGGAACCACACCAACGCTTCTTGCTCCACTGTTTTCACAAAATCGTTTTTCGCGCGGTTATATTCCAGGTGATGCGTAAATTCTTGTTGTGATAATTCCAATTTCAACCGGTAGTAGCGCTCAGTGACCTCGGGATGTGAGCGCAAGAAATCACGGAATGCAATGTGGCGCGTCCAATGATGGGTGTGTTTCACGATGGAATGCACATTTACGATAGGCGCAAATAACTCACCGCTGTTGTAATCATCATCTAAATCAATCATCTCCGGTGGTTGAAGTTGCGTTAGCGGTTTTAAGAGCACAAACAACCTTCTGTAAGGCATTTCGGGTTCGTACTTCTTGAAATATGTATAGTCGCAACCAATCATTGGCTGAATCAAGGTATTCAAATCGATTTCCGTATCAACACCAATCAATAGGTCAATAATTGGTTTGGCGCCAAGCCCCACCACAGAAGTACTCCCGATGTGATCAATCGAGATTGGTAAATCGCCTACTGCTACACGAATGGTTTTCGCACGATTCTGAAAATCAACAGGCCATTGGTCGGAGTAGGGGGAAAAGGGGATTTTCATTGTTTGGATTGCTCTTCTGCGAGGAATTGAAAGTATGAATTAAATACTTCTTTATCGAATAATTAATTATTCATGCTTTGCTCAATAAACGCAACAACTTCACTGATTTCAACTTCAAAAAAACCGGCTTTTCCATTGTCGAATTCCTGTTTCCAATGATAATATCCTTCTTCTATTTCTTGATTGGTGTTTTCACTAACTAATTCAATGACACTGCTTAAAAACGCCTCTTTCGAAAGCGGTGTGTGACCGATCTTTTCCGATAACCCTGAATCGACTTTCGGGTTTTTGATGGAAAGATTGTCTAATGAAATGTGAACAATATCTGTATCGCCTACGCTGTCAACTTTGAATACTGTTACTTTTGATAGCTCTTCATGGTCGCGTGTTTTGTATTTCCAAATCTGACCGGCCTTTACTTCTTGGACATTTTTTAGGTTGTTCCATCGTTGTAATGCGTCAACAATACTTTCAATTTGCTGTTCATTCATGTTTTGAAGACCACGTAATTCAACTTTGACTTTGTCATAATTTTCGTTATGCTCGTTGTACTTCCAAAGCGCAAAGGCAAGTATCTCTGTTCTGAATTGTTTTGAATTGAAGGTGGCTTCATCCATTCCATGCTGCTTTTTTTGCGCAATGGATTCAGCTTCACGTTTCTTTTTTAAAAAGTCAAAAATTCCCATGATAGATCGTTATTATAGTATTGATTCAACCGCTGAATTTACGTAAATCTTTCCAAGGCCTATACTATCAAGGGCGGTTTATTAGTTGATCAAACGCGTCTTTTAAGGTGACTACTTCTTGTGAAGGTTTGTTAGAATCACCTTCAGAGAAAACACTTGAGTTTTGAACTATTTCATCCAAGCTACAAATGATTTCGAATTCAGCATCTGACCAAAGTTGTTTGAACCAAGTACTTTTTGTACAACATAGCGAAGCCCATTCATCTATCCATTCATTATTGAACCATGGATTTCCATCCGGATGAATGCGATCAATTAAGCTACTGATACGGGTTTTCAGAACATGATCTAATTCGAATGCTAATTCTTCAGGTTTAAGATGGATGAGAAAATCAAGCGCGGTTTTCCGGAAAGTGTTCATCCATTTTGTGGAATTTTGATCGGATAATTGCAGTACATGACCAACCCAACGGGAATTATTTTCAAGTGTATTGAATCGCTTAGCTATAAATGATTCATACAACACGGTGAAATTGCAGGTAGGTGAACCCATTTCGTAACCTGTAATAAAGCTAGTGGTATTCTCTTTGTCTTGAGTACTGATGTACATTCCGGGACGGCAAATAAAACGAAACAGTAATACAGCGTCTTTCGTTGTCATCTTCTCTTCGTGTTTCAATACTCCCCCAAACTCAACAACACCAACGTACACGCTTCTTCCGTTTCAATACCGACTTTTGTTAGTAGCGCTTCAAAAACGGGGTTTTCCGTCCCCGGATTAAAGATCACACGTCGCGGGTGAAGCGCTACAATTTGGTCGTAAAAAGCTTCTTGCCGTTGAGCATTGAGATAGAGTGTAACTGTATCAACCTGCCATGCAGGATTCCATTCCGTTTCAATGGTTACATCAGTCACCGTTCCGGGTTTTAAACCGAAAGCAATCACGGAATGATTCTTTGCGCGGAGTTGCGTAATCGCTCTGTAGGCATACCGCTCGGGGTTGGTGCTCGCTCCGATAACAAGTGTGTTTTTCATAGTGAAAGTTAATCAGAATCTGTGATTTCACCTAGTAGATCAGCTGTTTTTAACGATTCTTAGCGAACCGGTTCTTACCAATAAAATGAGAACCGCAATCGCACATTCTCGGGGTGTAAACGTTGGTTTACATTTTCGTAAGCCACACCAAATAAGGAATATTCCACTCCTGTGTAAAGTGCATGTTTTTTCAACTGAAAACGCTGTCCTGCATGGAACGTGGCACTAAAAGTCAAGGCGTGGAATTCGAAACTCGAACTGTAAGGTCCTTCCGTTTCCTTGTCATCGATGGTGGTAACCAATGTTCCGTTTCTTCTGGAAGACAATCGAGCCAGAAGATTGGTTGTTATTCCTACCAACGAGTTGTGTCTTTTTCCCAAAAAGTAATCACCGCTAAAGCCAATTCCCAAAAGCTGAAGCTGATAATCAACGTTTTTGAGAAGGTCGTTGCTGTTTATGGTTGGAACATTTGTTCTGGACCAATTGATGTTGTTGTATTCAAAACCAAACGAAGTAATAAGGTGTTTTAATCCTGTTCCGATGTGCGGATCTTTGAGCAAAAAATCTACTCCGGCATCAAAACCGTATTGTCCGCCATAATTGGTTAATTCATTCAAAAAATGGGTTCTGTTGACCGATACATTAAAGCGGTAAAAGCGAATGTGCACACTATCAGTCTGTCCGAGTGATAAAAATGAAAATGCGAAAATCGAGAAAAACAGATAGAATGTTTTGCGCGGCATTGTTGTTTTGATTGAGGGTGGAAAATTAACTATTAAGCGGTGTTTCAATAGGCAAATTTAACCATTTTTATATTTTATTGGGAACTTGTTAATCAGGAAATAGGGAGCTAGGAAATAGGAGCTGAAAAGCTAGGGCGAACCTACCAAGTTCCCCAGTTCCCGATTTCCGATTTCCCTTTTTTATTATTCTGAAAACCAATACCCATGCAATACAATTCCAAGCAACGACAGCGCGATGAGCCATTTTTCTTCTTCAACAGTAGCGCCGTAATGCAACTCGAATACACGTGTATCATTGTGTTGATTTAAACGCACGCCATTTTCGCGCATGTTCATCAATTTCGGACAGACATAAAACGTGGCGAGTGTTCTTCCATATAAATCAAGTGTGTAACGTTTGTCGCCCGTGTGAAAGTCCACAAAATTAGTGGCTGCTAACCCCGAGCTGACAGGATGTTTACATGAGCCTATTTCACGACCTTCCGGAGAAAGAATTTTTCCGCTCGAAAGCAATTCGCCCAAGGGTTCGCGTTTGTAATAAATGGAAATTTTGGCGGTTGAATACACAAAAAAGTACTCAAATGCGGTAGAGCACACGGCAATGTTTCCATTCGGGTGAAAACCGCGTTCGGTGCGTTTGAAAATGACAACCGGACTTCCGTCTTTGGCAAATAATCTTCCGGCAACACTATTTCCTCCCATTGATCGTGAATAGGAGTAACTTCCCCACGAACGCAAATCGGCAGATGTATAATTGCTCCACGAAACCAATAAATGCCGTTTGAGTTTCACCTCGTCCATCAACCTGAAACGTTCGTTCGATGACGGATTGGGAGCAGAACCCGTTGGAGTTTGATAAGTCGACGAATTATTGGAACCACCTGCCAACCAAACAATCAAGATCACAAAACCTGCGGCGATCAGTATTGCGATAAAAAAGTACAGGCCGAAGAAGGGGAAAATCACGGTTGGTGGAATTTAGGTGACGGTTGATTATTGTCCGATCAGCTCAAACAATTCGTTCAGATTCGGTGAAATGATGATTTCGATACGACGGTTTTTCGCTTTGTCTTTCGGATCAACCGGATGAAATTCGCTACGACCTGCCGCCATCAATTGCGCCGGATTCATTTTGCTATTGGCAGTCATGATTTCTACCACCGAAGTTGCGCGCAGAACACTCAATTCCCAGTTGCTTTTCGGGTGTGAAGCGCTGGAAAGTTTATCGGTGTCGGTGTGACCTTCCACCACAATTTCCATGTCTTTTTCGTTTTCCAATACCTTCGCTAAATCTACCAAGGCGCGTTTTCCTTCGGTTTCCACCACGGTACTTCCTGAGGCAAACAACAATTTGGCTTCCAAACTCACGTAGATTTTGCCGTTTTTCTCAACTACGGTCAATCCTTTGTTTTCGAATCCTTTCAGAGCGTTTGAAACCTTTGTTTTCAATTGTTTGATGGCATCGTCTTTGCGTTGCATGGCTTCCTCCAACTCGTTTACACGAATTTCACGTTCTTCCAGTAAACGTTGTTTGGCGCCTAATTCAGTTTCCAATGATTTAAGCGCATCTTCCTTGCGTTGCAACTCCAGGTTCTTTGCTTCCAAATCGGCTTGGTAACCGGCGGTTTCTTTGGCTCCCGACAAACGCAATTGATCTATTTTACGCTCATTGGCCTCGTTGTCGGCAACTACCAAATCATATTGCGCTTGCAAAAAACGATAATCGGTTCCCATCTGAAGCGTATCTTTTCGCAACTGAGTAACTTCTTTCTTGATTTGTTCGTAGCGCGTTTCCAGTTCTTTGGCCTTGCCTTCATTGCTGAGTGCGCTCG
>JBILJP010000079.1:0-15418 GCA_044377135.1 Fluviicola sp. | reverse complement strand
TTAAACAAGAAAGAGTGGCAACTGCAATAGTTGACCACTCTTTACAAGCTAGCTCAAGGCCGCTTTGAATATCAAATATAAAGAAAATTGAGATTTCTCTTGGATGTTAACACAGAATCTTTGTGGTGAAAAAATCAACAATCTCCCCGACTTATGAACGCTGCTTGTACCACGCTTTAGAAAATCGTAATTTCACGCTTGAATTTTCAGCACCATGAAACAATATCACGATTTATTACAGCACATTTTGGATAACGGAACCTCGAAGGGCGACCGAACCGGAACCGGAACCTTGTCTACTTTCGGATACCAAATGCGGTTTAATCTGGCCGACGGTTTTCCGGTATTAACCACCAAAAAACTGCACCTGCGATCGATCATTCATGAGTTGCTGTGGTTTTTGAAAGGCGACACCAATATTCAGTACCTGAAAGACAATAACGTGAGTATCTGGGACGAATGGGCGGATGAAAACGGAAACCTGGGGCCTGTTTACGGGTACCAATGGCGCTCATGGCCAACGCCCGACGGTCGACACATTGATCAGATTGCGAATGTGGTGAACCAGATCAAACACAACCCCGATTCGCGCCGTATGATTGTGAGCGCATGGAATGTGGCGTACGTGGATGAAATGGCCTTGCCTCCGTGTCACACAATGTTTCAGTTTTATGTGGCTGAAGGAAAGTTGAGCTGTCAGTTGTACCAACGTTCGGCCGATACCTTTTTGGGGGTTCCGTTCAACATTGCTTCTTATGCCCTACTCACCATGATGATGGCTCAGGTGTGCGGATTACAACCCGGAGAGTTCATTCACACGCTGGGCGATGCGCATTTGTACAACAATCACCTCGAACAAGCACAATTGCAACTATCACGTGATTTCAGAGCTTTACCACAAATGAAGATCAACCCTGAAGTAACGGATTTGTTTGCCTTTACGATTGATGATTTTGAGTTGGTGAATTATGATCCGCATCCGCATATAAAGGCAGCAGTAGCGGTTTGATGTTGAATGCTTAATGTTGAATTTTTAATTGGGTACACCCAAAGAGATCAAAGTCCGACCATTCTATATTGAATATAGTTAGACGAATTGAGATTTTACCCACACCTCTAATTCAACATCAAAAATCAAGCATCAAAAATCCTATTACTGGCAAGATTCCTTGTACAGATCCATATACTCAAAAACAGCAACCGACGCCTCGTTGCGCATATCCATGGTTAACGAAGTATTGGTACGTACTGCATCGGTGAGTTTATACACGGCACACCAATCGGCATCGAAGGCTTTTTGCGCTTTGATGATTGCCGCGATGAGCTGAATGGTGTAACTTTTCTTGTTTTTCCTGGTGGCCAATTCGGCATACACCACCGCATCTTTCACCTCGAAGTAATTGTCCATTGCCCTGAAATAAGCCATACAGATCAACTGGTGCGCGGTTCCTTTTTTCTTGAGTTTGGCTTCGCTACTAATCTTTTTGGTCATGATCAGGTAATTCAGGTAGACATCGGCGTTCGATTTCCCATCAAAATCCCAACCGAGCTGATTGATCACGGCCATTTTCACGTCGATGGGATTGCTTTCATCTGCGAGGTAAGCCATTAATTCATCGGTGAGTGCTCCCTGCGCCGATTTAGCTGTTTGTACAATCGCTACATCCTGGTACGACGACGAAATATCCGTAGAGGTAATCGGGGAATCTGCTTGCGCGATTTGGGAAAAGGCCCAAATGAAGAGTAGAACTAAAAGAGTTGGTTTCATTGTTGTAGTTTTTAAGAGTTGCAGTTTTTGAGTTTCTAAGTTTTTGAGTTTGTTCATTGAACTTGCCAACTCACAAACTTACCAACTGAGAAAATCCTAGTTAGGGTAATCATAATTAATCATCCATTTCAACCCAAACTGGTCGTCGCACATACCAAAGTAGGCTCCCCAGAAGGTTTTTTCCATGGGCATTTCGGCTACTCCGTTTTGCGAAAGAGCTGCGTAGAGTTTATCTGCATGGGCTTCGCTTTCGGCATTGATCGATAAGGAAATGTTGTTTCCCATCGTTACTTTGTGTCCGGCAGATTCAAGTGCATCGGTTCCCATCAGCACACAGGCTTCGCCAATGGGCAGCGCTACGTGCATGAGTTTGTGTTTATCGGCTTCTGGCAAGTGGTCGGCCGCGCCGGGAATGTCGCTGAACCGTTGCAAGGTGCTAAATTCTCCACCGAATACCGATTTATAAAACAAGAAGGCTTCTTCGGTGTTGCCTAAAAAGTTTAAGTACGGGTTTATAGTAAGCATGTTGTTGTGTTTGAGGGATGAAGATAGGATTTTTCAAAAATAATCCATCCAAAATGTTGATTAATGAAAAACTCATTGCATTGGAAGAAGTAACGTCGAATACTTTTCAATTTAGGATAACTATATTTGATCTAAAATATTAGTCTGCTTATGATGAAATATGCCCCACTATTAAGAGAATTCATTTCTCAAGCCAATACGGAAAACTTAACAAACAAAAAGTATGCTTTGCAAGAATCAGGTATTCAATCCAAAGCTAGTTTTGGTCAAGGTGGCAAAGCTCTTATTCCTTGGATTTCTTTCACAAAGAAAGGGCATACGACGGCAAATGGTATTTATCCAGTTTATCTCTACTATAGGTCCCAACAAGTTTTAATTCTTGCTTACGGAATTAGTGAAACCAACGTGCCTAGCATCAATTGGAACTTAAAAACTCCTGAATCGGTTAAAGATTATTTCCAAAAAATGGAATTTGATAGCCCAAAAAGATACGGTTCTTCTTATGTATTCAAAGTTTACTCCCCAAACAACTTACCAAGCGATGAGATTCTTGATAAAGATTTACATGATATAATGCACATCTACGACAAAACGTTGAATTCAAAACATTTAGAAGTCACAAAAAAAACATTGAAATTTGATATTGATCTCTTCCAAAATGCTTTAAAAACAGCCAATCTCGTCTTTACTCCTGATCTTGTTTCCAGATACATTGCTTCTCTTCTATCCAAACGCTTTGTTATCCTCACCGGATTATCCGGTTCGGGAAAGACACAACTGGCCAAAAGTTTTGCGCATTGGATTTCATTGAATGAGTATCAGTATTGTATTGTGCCTGTAGGAGCTGACTGGACAAACCGTGATCCGTTATTAGGTTACCCGAATGGTTTAAAAAGTGATGAATATGTATTACCAGAAACAGGTGTTCTTCAACTATTGATACGGGCATTGGAAAAACCTGAATTACCGCATTTTCTGATTCTTGACGAAATGAATCTCAGCCATGTAGAACGGTATTTTGCAGACTTTCTTAGTGTCATGGAATCTAATGAAACAATTCTATTACAAAACGGAGAGAAATCGGGAGTTCCTGAAAAAATTGGATTGCCGAAAAATGTCTTCATTACCGGAACGGTGAATATTGACGAGACTACTTATATGTTCAGTCCAAAAGTACTTGACCGTGCCAATGTGATTGAATTCCGTATAGAAAGTAGCGAAATGGAAACTTTTTTACAGAGCCCCGTTAGTGCAACCCCAATTGCGAACACAGGTAGAACAATGGGACAAAGCTTTCTAGAAATGGTGGGACAAAGTATTAAAAATGAGGCAACCCCACAGGTAGCAAAAGTACTTCATCATTTCTTTGATCAGTTACAACAAGTGGGCACCGAATTTGGTTACCGCACAGCTACTGAGATTCATCGTTTAATGCATTTTTTGGAAGAACTTGGAATTACAGATGTCAATGAAAAGATTGATATTGCTGTTATGCAGAAATTATTACCCAAACTTCACGGATCAAGACGCAAGCTGGTTCCGGTATTGGAAGTGATGGCCGGTTTCTGTCTCGAACTGCCTGAAGGTATAAAAATAAGTGATGTTTTGCAGGGAAGCGCCGGATTGGATATAATACCAGCCTACCCACTTACACTAGGCAAGTTGAAACGTATGTACCGTTCGGCAATTGATAACGGATTTGCGAGCTACGCAGAAGCATAATGACAGCATTAAGCGAAAAGGAACTGAGGATTCCGTTGGATCACATACAGAACCAACTGGTTTTGACTATTTCTGCGGATAATCCTGAAACGCTTTGTAATCAGGCGGATGCCGAAGATCATGGTGAATCGCCCTGGCAGCTCACAGAAGGCTGTGAGTATCAATTCGAATTCTCTGATCGGGAATTTACTTTTGAAAAAACAGCCGGAATTGTTAAGCACATCCGAAACCGACCTTCGCACGGACTGTTGCGGCCGAATACGTATACCGGAACGCTTCTTCTTCAGATTTTGCACCACCCCACAGGGAAGACAACCGCCCTGAGGCTGGAAGTAAGATCGGCTAAAACATCTTACCGATCTGATTACCGGTTTATGCTTGAAAATATCACGGAGCATTGTACCGATTTGCTAATGCAACATACCTCTCCGGTTGTTCAGAATTTCGAACCCGATTTTGAAACAGATCATAAAACATTGTATCAGCGTTTCAGCTTTGTAAAAGCTATTGTAGGTTCCGATGAATTTACAGAAGCAATACATCGTATTCTCTTATTTCCATCGACAAAATGGAAATCTGAATCAGAGGAACGTGCTACCTCATCCGTTCGACGCTTCGGCAGAAAGGAAATACGACAATTGCAAACAGGTAGCCGGAGAATTCCGCTTGAAGGGAATGAAAACATTTCCACTGTTCCTGAGCGTATTTATACTGCAAGGCAATTTGAAACGGTTGATACACATGAGAATCGTTTTGTGAAGCATGCGCTTGAACAGTTTTTGCTCTTTTGCCTGAAAATAGAAAAACACTCACCTAAAACCCGCACAGGTGAGGAAGCACGCTCTTTAATTCACCGTCTTGAGGACTTCCTGAACCATGATCTCTTCAGAAAGGTGTCCACACCTGTTAACTTGCATTTAAACAGTCCGGTACTGCAACGCAAGGAAGGTTACCGTGAAATTCTTCGCACATGGCTAATGTTTGACTTAGCGGCCAAGTTGATCTGGCAGGGAGGCGAAGATGTTTATGGAGGAAGCAAACGTGATATGGCTACCTTATATGAGTATTGGGTATTTTTCCAGCTCCTGGAAGCAGTGAAACACGTTTTCCGTATTGATCCTGTTTCATTAGCTGATTTAATTGGCAAAACACACGACGGACTGGGACTTAAATTAAAACAAGGATTACACACAGCCGTTTCGGGTATTTCGGATAGCGGTCCGCGCAAACTAAAAGTGCTTTTCTCATTCAACAGAACTTTCGGTCAACAACGCTATCCCGGCGGCGGTAGCTGGTCACGCTCACTTCGCCCGGATTACACATTATCATTATGGCCTGCTGAATTAAGTAATACGGAAGCAGAAGAACAGGAACTGATGGTTCACGTGCATTTCGATACTAAATATAAAACCGAACACTTGTTTGATGGCGGCGTAGTATCAGAGGAAGATTCAGACGGTGAAACGATGAATAACGATATAAAAAACCGCTACAAAAAGGATGACATCCTGAAAATGCATGTGTATAGGGATGCTATCCGCCGGACTGCAGGAGCATATATAATATACCCCGGAAATGTTCCCTATAAGGTTTATGGTTTCCGTGAACTTTTACCCGGTCTTGGCGCCTTTGCAGTCAGTCCTTCAAGAACGGATACAGGTATTGGTCATATAGAAGCATTTATTATTGATGTACGTGAGCATTTGATGAATCGTGCTTCACAGCGTGAACACATGGCTGCGCAAACATGGCTCGTACACAAAAATGCTCCTGTTAGTCTCCATTCTCCATTGCCCGAATTTAATCATCAGCTTGAACGGTTGATTCCGGATACAACTACAGTTTTGATAGGTTATTATAAATCTTCTGATCATTTGAACTGGTGTAAAACCAATGGCTATTACAATTTTCGTTCGGGAAATGGTCGTGGAGCGCTGTCACTTACCCCTTCTGTTGTCGGAGCCCGCTACTTGTTGTTATATTCGAAAGAAAAATACACTACAGAACTATGGGAAATCATTGATTATCCGCAGTTTTGGTCTAAACAAGATCTCATCGAAGCCGATTATCCCGGTGAACCAAGCCAGGAAGGGTATCTCGTTTTGAAAATACAACGCTCAAAAACCTTACTATCGGATAATCTCAAGTGGGATATTTCACTATTCGATCAATTAACCGAAAGCTCGCGTAAGTATTACCCATTTCAGGTTACATTGACGGAATTATTGAACAAAGCTATAACGGATTGATGCTGTTGAACCGCGGAACGAAGATTGATATACAATTACTCTTTCACAGAAAACTCCAACTCAATACTCCTGTTCAGTTAACTAGCCCCCACCCGCACTTCTACCCATTCTAAAAATCAGGTACTTATACCCGTGTTTATCACTTTTAATAGACCTTACTTTACCGTATCTAATTGTTGATCAATGCAAACGGATCGGAGGACGTCGAAAAACCGGATACGAGTAGACACCACTATTTACACATTTTAGTATGGGATTTTTAGGATTAATACCCGCAAAAAAACTGGCTGCCGCTTACAATACGGTAACCAAAGTGCTTTACCTCTATGCCGAGGGCGATGCGCAGAATTACACTTCGGGCATTCACTTTGCTCAAAACACCTGGTTTGGAGGCGCCAAATTCTCGATCATGGGATGGGTTGGACCACTTGGTAAGGGAACAACGCCTTACAAGTACACCCAGCAATTTCACATCAATCTTGAAGGTCACGAAGGTTACCCGAAAGAATTGATCATTGCCGACAGCACGCACCCCAACGGGCAGGCTGTGAAAATCAATTACCTCGGAGTGGGCGCCGAACCATCGTTTGCCAACGAAACAGGTTTGGTAGCAGGCGCACCGAAATTGGCTGGCGTGAACTCAGGTAACAACCGTCAGCTTACGGTGTTGTTCAAAGAACCGTTTGATATTCGTCAATTGGCCAGTGTTCCACAAGGCGGATCCATCGATCTTAATTTCGATTCGAAGTTTCTGACTTTGCAAACAGCCGGTATCGAATCGCCGATGAATGCCGACCGCAGCGGTGAAGAAATTGTTTGGAATTTCAACTCACTACAAACCGGTAACACACAAATTACGGTAACTGTTCATGGTGGCATCGCTACGTATATCATGCAGATTACCTATGATGTGCGCATTATCGTGCTTTAAGGTTCAATACATCACTAAGAGCCATCTTCTACAGGTTTAAATCTGAGGGAGGTGGCTTTTTTATGTGGAAACATACCTAATAAATTGCTGAAGGAATACCCGAAGAGGGTATTGTGAGGAATGATCCAAGAAAAAGCTTGACCCAATCAGTTTACATTCATCCCATTCATAAAAGTCTCTACAAAATCAATGATGCGTCTCAATATCCGATCTCCAATAGCTTTACGTCTCAATAAGCCTGGCTTTTCACCGATTATGAGCTCCAGTACCTCATCTCTTAAAGGCTCTCTTTCTGCAAACAGATAATCCTCAATGAGTTTTTCGGTTTTTTCTACCGAAATAAAGGCGCTTTAAAAACCCAAAAAAAGGTTGCCCACAATCAGACAACCCTTTCCTTTTAGGTGTAGTAGCGGCTAGTATTTCCTGTAAAGATGACTCACGCAGGTTCCGCAAAACGATTCGCCAATTTCGGCGGCTTTGTGGCGGGCATCGCCGGCAATGATACAGGCTGAAACAAGTTTGCTTTCGGCGGTAGTCGATTTTTTGCAAACCGATGTTTCAGTTGGTTCACAATTCCAGGAATACCCCGATGATTTGTGCAGGTGGTACTCGTTAGATGATTTTTTCTTGTAGATAGAGTAGCGCATACATATTGACTTTTCTTACCCCCTTAATCTCTTCATTACACATTCCACAAATGTTCTTCGCGGTCTGGGTGCCGCAATAGTAATACAGCACTGATCTATTGCATCTTCAATCTGCTTGCTCGTAAACTGAGGATAATGTTTTTGGATTTTCCCGATGAGATAATCTCTTTCCCATTTTTCTTCACAAGAGAAAAATCGGCTGTCTCGGTTGTCACGAATTTTGGGATCGTCGTAATCACTCCAATCGTCGTTTAAAATTGTCTCTGCCATGTTATAAATTATTAAATGAATCAAATTGATTATGATGGTCAGCTTAGGTTAAGCTTGTTTCAAATCCAATTAATTCGAGAGTTATTTTGTGTGACACTCATTGCAACAGTAATAACATCCATTTGATTTTGAATAGGTCTTTTTCGCTTCACTTACAGCGGATGAACAAGAAGAAAAATCCCCCAAATACATGCGGTTTTCGTCTGCTGGCATAAAGGAACATCCTAATTTATGCACCTCATGATCTCCATTTGATTGTGCATTTTTGTTTACATAATAACGAGCCATAATTTTACTTTTTTTTGATTAAACACTTCTGGCTCTTAATGATCCGCCAGTTTGAGCCACAAAAATCCCCACCAATCTTACTACTGACAAAAATGTTTTCCCAACCCGTTATTCCCCTTTCCGAATCGGGGAAATTGGTTTCCGGATTAATTCCCTTGTGTCTTCGTGTCCTTGTGGTTTTTACTTTACCACAAGGACACGAAGACACAAGATCTTACCATTCAAACTAGTCGTAAAAAAACGGTTACACTACTTTTCAGCTATGCTCGAAATAAACAATCGCCATTATCCTCACAATCGTTGATTTCTTCAGTATTCGTGGTCGATTGTGTCGACTCAATTAATCGTATTAGCAAATCTCTCAATCCACCATCAGCAACTTACACGGAGCCGGATCTATGGCCACCAGCATCGATCGCGATAAACTTGGCGTGGAAACAATGGCCTGGCCCGGGGCGAGGTTCGGAAGGCGGTTCCAGAGATTGTTGTCTACACCGCCAATGGAACGTTTGAGGCGACTAACCACATTTGCATCGTTGATTTTGTGCAGAATAAAGCTATTGATGAGGCCCAGCACTTCGTCGGGTAAATGCTGGGGCAATTGCGTTACGAAAATCAACCCCAACCAGCGTTTTCTGCCACGACGGGCAATGCGTGCTACCTGCTGAAAGAGGTTCGCCATTTTGGCAATTTTATCGCTGGAGAGAAATTCGTGGGCTTCTTCAATGATGATGGAAACCGGTGTGGGCGATCGGTCTTGACTCATTGCCAGTTCATAGGCCGTTTCCTGGGCTTCCTGCACTCCTCTGAGCAAATCCGTGATGACGATGTTGTTGATGATTGTGGAGTCGGAGTCGCTGAGATCGATGATCGTTAAATTGCCCGACTGTATGAGTTCGGCGTAGGGAATGGTTTGCGCATCGCGGTTGTCAAAAAGATTGGTTCGGGCCAACTGCCACAATTTGGATAACAAAGCTCCCCAACTCGATTCACTGTTTGTTTCAACCGAATGTATGCGCGGTCTTACTTTCGCGTTTAGATGTTCTTTTAAAATCGGATTGTAAGGCGCCAGTTCTTTCTTGCCTACCGTATTCCGGATCATGGTTACTACATCAATGAACAGCGATAAGGTGAGTTTTGGCCAACCGGTTTCAAATTCGTCCAGATCAATTGCTTCGCGTTCTTCGGCCTGGCTTGGATAGATTCCAACGTCTTTCAGGATCAGTTTTGCCACATCGTATGCCTTAAAAAACCGACCGACTTGCGCTTCATTCAGCCCCAAAATATCGGCAACAGCATATGGCGATAACGAGGAAAAGTTGAGTGTAAACGGAAGAATATTGGTGCCTTTTTTAGCTCGGGTGTCTTTGCCATGCAGGTGTAGCACGCGCATATTATTGATTCCGGCCGCAGGAATGCCACGGTTTTCCAGCAATTTTTGCATGGTCGGATCGGTTGTCGGATCGCCCACATGGGTGTACTCCCCTTCTGTATCAATCACAATGGTGGCAATTCCCTTTTGCTGAAACTGGCTCATCAAACCGGAAATGGTCGTTGATTTTCCTCCACCGGTGGTTCCCAGAATGCCAATGTGCCGTGGTAAAACCGCTTTGGTATCGGAAGGAATGTTGACTTCGATGTTTTCATGACCGATGGCCATGCCCAGTGTAATGCCCGGCGCGGGATTTACTTTCAGTACTTCTGCCGTTTCTTCGCGGCTTAACACAAATACCGGGCTGTTGGGCAGTGGTCTGAAACGCGGTGGCATAATGATTCCGTCTAGTAACTCTCCGATCAGTTCAATTTGCACTTTTCCGTGGAAATTGGGCATAAACAAGGCGCCGTTGATGGCCGTGGTGACTATCATGGGAGAATCGCCGCGAATGCCGTCGGGTTCATGAAACGGTCCTGCTACCACAATTCCACGATAGATTCTGCCGTCGCCTTCGTTTTTGGTTGTACGACTCCTGATTTCAACGATGGAATGTGCACCGATGTCGCGGATATGGTTTTTGGGAATCAATACCGTAATCAGGTTGTCTTCGCTGTTCGGAAGATCAAACATGGTCATTCCGATTGCTCCTACGCAATTTGCGTCATCTTCCCATTCACCGCCGTTCGAAATGATTTCGTCTGTAATTGCGGTAAACAGATCTGAGTAGTTGTTGTTCTTCGTTTCCATATTATGCCTTTATTTTTGTCAATACTTCAGCCCGGATATAGGCCTGATCAATGGATGTCATGAAATCGTTTTT
The DNA here is from genome assembly GCA_044377135.1 of Fluviicola sp. Lineage (GTDB taxonomy): Bacteria > Bacteroidota > Bacteroidia > Flavobacteriales_D > Crocinitomicaceae > Fluviicola. The sequence goes on along the minus strand of JBILJP010000079.1, from coordinate 4,763 downwards.
CCCAAACGCATTTTTACACAGATTTTCTGCCAGATCAAGCAACATGGGTGTGCCCGAATGCAGTTGCAATGCGCTATCGGCCATGGCAATCAGTGCGGCAGTATGAATGTGGTCTACGTGACAATAGAATACTTGCGGTGGTGCGTGTTTCGATACTTTGTAAACGCCTACGGCAATCTGAGCACCGGCAATTCGCGCAAATTCTTCATAAGCTCTTTTGATCTCTAAACGCGTATTGCCCGAATTGACCATTTGCACCATTTTATCTTCCATTGTTTCAATGATCAGGTATTCAAACGGATGGAGGGCGCTACCGAGTGTCCACAATTCCGGACGTTGGGTGCATTCCTGTATGTAAACAAAGCGCTTGTGGTTTACAATCAATCGTTGCAACAGATCTATAGACTTATCTTTCACATCTTCCTGATTGGCCCAAAATCCCATCATTAGTTCGTATGGTGCCGGAAAGCCGTAACCCATCAACCATTTAGCGTCCGATTTTTCAAGCAGAATGGCTCTTTCAGCATAGGATTTGATGCTGCGCATGGCCAAACTATTGAGCTTGGTCTTGTCGTCGTGGAGTTTTCGTTCAATTAACTCAATCGCTTCTTGAATGGTGCAGCTGTGGTTGAATTTTAAATCTCGTCGGAACAATTGGTGGGAATAACTGCCGTGCTGTCCCTGGTAATTGACCAAACAAATACCCATTTGTGTAATGGAAATGGGGAGTGAATCATACATGACACTAACACTTCCGCACGCAGTTACTGCGCCGTTAAACAGAAAGCCTTTGTGTATTTTCTCGATTAACTCAAGGGTGGTATCCTGGTGTAATCCGGCATGCAACACAAGCGGGTTTTCCTGTATTTTAGGAAACACTTCATTACGAATAACCTGATGTGATTCAAGCTCATTGCGTTTTGCGTTGAATAGCTCCGCTTCAATTTGGGTGTACAGTTTGGCCAGATTCCGGTCTACTTTCCACGTTTCTATATTGATTGCTTCCGTATATTCCTCACCATATATTTTTTTGAAATCATCAAAAGACATCTGTCCGTATTGTTTCCGGGAATCTTCTGTCCCCGAGGTAGTGTTTTCCATAACTGCGTAGTGTTTCTATTCTATTCCGAAAAAAGTTTGTGAGTTCGACATCAGAGTCCGAGTTTATCCAGAAACGAAGGTCCGTTTGTGACTGAATAGGCTAATTCCGTAGCGTATTGATGTGCCACTTCTGATGGTATCCGGTATTTCTTCATTAAAATTTCGTGACTTTTTCGTGTAAACTGTGAATAGGTAAGTCGTTTGGCTGATGAAACGGTATCGTTAATGACCATCATCCGGGGAGCCAATAATTCCAAGGCCAAATAATCGGCTTCGTTTTCAGAATTGAAATTAGACCAGCTTATGAACGAACCATTACCGGTTTTTTCGATTAAAAAAGTGTACGGATCAATGTTAATTCCTTTGATCACCGAGAGCACCAGTTGCGCAGTAGTTGGTGCTGAAGTGCCGTTCAACACGTCCTCAATTTCTTTCCCCAATGCCAGAATGGCTCGTTCCTTCGGAATCTGATAATCCAACAAGAAATGACTCACTTCATGCGCAATCGTAAACCGCTGTTGAACCTCATCTCCGGTAGCATCAACAAACATAAAGACAGAACCGTCTTTGATCAATAATGCTCCGTGCAGACTTCTGTCATTCACATGCAGATCAATCGTGATGGTTCGTGCCGCCAACCATGTTTCTATGTTCCCTAAACTCAGTTGTTGCACAGGAATAAGATCAATGATCAGCGAGGCATTCACCGCACTGAGGATATCAAAATTGAGCCGGTGCACTTGATCTGCGGTTGACCAAAACTCACGTGCGATACGCTCAATTTGCGGTTTACTGAATCTCATTTTTTACCGTTCTTACCTTCTTCCTTGTCTCTGGCAGCCAACAGAATATTTTCCGGTTGAGTAGCGAACTTCAACACCGTATGCACATGCTTGATCACCATGATCAGTTTACTCATCTCAATAGCAACATATTCACTAATGATGGCTAACCGATCCATAAAATCCGATGCGCTAATGTCAGGAGCTTTACACAACGCCAGTTCATAGTAACTGTTGATGGAACAATCAAGAACCTTGAGCAATTCCGTTTCAGAGATCTGTTCAAATTCACAGTACTTTTTTAGCGTATAGGCCATGAACTCATGGTTGTCTTCCATGCGTTTGGTTGCATGTTTCAAAAAATTCAATTGTGTGTTCATAGTATTAAGCTTTTAATGCGGTTTTCAACATCGTTCCTTTCCAACACTTTCTTAATCCGATCTTTGTGTTTTTTGACTTCAGCGCGTTGTTCAGACATTGTTAAATCTTCAATTTCAAGCACTTCACTATACGGTTCGGTTTCCCGTTCGTGTGCAAGTACCATATAGGCAAGAATAATATCCTTCTCATTCGGGAATAAACGTTCAATCACGTTCTGAATAGTTGTCATTGTTTCTTCGAGTTGAATAGTGTCGTCTGTAGAACCGTGCGGTTTTATAATAGTATTCCAGAAATTTTCCTGGAGTTCGACATCTTCCGGCAAATCTTTTCGATTGAGGTGTTTTTGTTCTTTAAGAAGAATATTCTGGAGATCTCTGTCAGCCGCCACCAGCAAAAAAGAAAAGAGTTTATACTTCTCAGGGTTAAACGTATCGGGATTGTTATAATACCCCAAAAGCGCCTCATTAACAGCTACAAACAAGAGTGTTTCATCTCTTTTTGCAGCAGTTTGGTACTTGTATTTCAGAATTTGAGCTATCTGATGACCATACATCTTATCAAGCTTTGATAAGGCAATGTCCTTTTTTTCCCTGACCGCTGTATGCAGTTCCATTTCTAAAAGAGAAGCTTTCATAGTGTGGGTAGGACATTTAGGAAACACTGATTTTCTGCCAACATCATGATTGAACCCTCACTCATTAAGACTGCTAACCTCTTCTGATGAATCGCTCCGACACCAGCAAGCACCGGAGAGTTGTGTGCTATCATATTCATTTCAATGTATTTGGAGACAAGGTTGAGTCGGATCTGCCACATACTCAACTTTGTTTTCCGAAAGCCCCGGTTCTGTTTCCCAAGCCCGTGTTTTCTCCTTCGAAAAAAAGGTCAGCCTACAGAATAAACTGCCTTCACCGTCTCATTTCGGCCCGTATTCCTAATAAAAACGCGCCAAATCGGACATCTTGAATTCGGTTACCAACTATTAAAATCACTTTTTCCGAACTAATCTACATCCCAGTATTTATAAGCCATTCAGGACTTTTCCATTAACTGTTTTTTTCTTTTTCTTTCAAAAGCTTGTCGAGTTATTGTGCCAACCTAGGAATGTAGTTGTGGAAGCAGGTGCACCCCGGGAGTCGACCCCGAATGATTCCACCACACGTTTGCAACACCTCCTTTGAACGGGAGATTAGAGCTGGTAGCGCAAACGGATTTTTCTCCCAACAATCAACGCCAAATGATCGCCTGTTAGCAGGGATTTACGGCAAGTTTTCAAACACAACTTTTAGTAAAATGAAAAATAGTGGAATTTTTACCGCTCTGGCCATGGTATTGGGTATTGGAGTAATGGCAGTCTCTTGTGAAAAAGAAGAAATAACACCCGTAAAAGGACAAAAAGCAACAACCGGATTTGCCAAAATTGGCGACGACGACGAAGACCCTGTCATTCGCGGTAAAGTAAAGAAAAGCAATTTCACGCCGGTGGATAACGCACATGTTGAAACAATGGTCTACGGAACCAACGCCCGGTTAGGGTCGGTTTACACCAATTCACTTGGCGAATACACGCAAAAGGTAACTGCGGGAATTTATTACCTGAAAGTGACCAACCCCAACTCAGGCATTCCTGTTTACACAGATACCATGCATGTGAGTAGTGACAGAGAAGTTAACGTGATAGCGGACTAAGCGCAAATTACGTTTATGAAACCCGGGCAATTTTCTGTCCGGGTTTTGTTTTTCCGGTTGTGGTAGAATAAAATGTGACGTAACGGCTAGCCGATAATTACAGCGCTGATGCTTTTTCCATTACAAGTCCTAGCTGGTTTCTTCTCTCTTACATGAATTACGTACCAAACAGACGCATGAATGATATGCAAAAACATTACAACTTTTAACAAACGGGTTGTTTAACCAAATGAGGGATTGTTAAAGAATAGAGATTATTGTTGAATAGATTGAATAGCAGGAGCAAGATCGTTATTCTCCTCTATTCTCAACATTCGAATATCTTTGACGCAAGTTGAAAACCAAGGACACTGTTGTGAGAGTCGTTGGACTGCAAGCACACAAGTGACTGCGTTTATTGTTTCACCGCCAAAATAGACACTTCCTTGAGTCCATGTAAACCCATTAGAAAGCATGAACTTCTTTATTTCACCATAAGCATTAGAAATGCTATTACCTGGATATGCTTCCGTAAGGCAATTTGTGTCAATATCAAATACAACTGCGTACATGTTGACAAAGATATAAAAAATGAATTACTTACTAAATTCATTAACAACATATTTTGTCGTTTTTATTATTTAAATGTTCTGTTAACAAGGGTTATACAACCAGTTTGTTACCTTAAATATAATAACTTAAAACAGCCCGTCTCCGCTTGACGCGGAAGATAAATTCCTAAATTCGGAGGAATCATTTAAAGTCGAAAAAAAACAGTTTTTAAATCTCCACATGAACCGTTGCAACACATCCCTGATCGTTGCTGTAACG
>JBILJP010000416.1:0-4296 GCA_044377135.1 Fluviicola sp. | reverse complement strand
CTACAATAAAAGCACCATTGGTATTGGTAATCCGTGGCCAATGATGTATGACACCCCCCGCAATTTTTTCTTTTCCTCCGCAAATGCTTCTGTGAATTATGCGCTTGAATTCAAATCTGAAAAAGCCGTTTCGTTTCGCTTGAAAGCCTCTTTAGGTACCAACCTCTATTCCGATTGGGATCAATTCAGTAAATATGTTTGGATAGGATTGGGAGGCGAGTTTGGAATTCAGTTCAAAGGACATGCTATTTCAACTTCTTCTAAAGTCAAATGAATTATCTCAAGATTGTCTTTATCGCTTTGGTTACTTTTTTCTCATCAATGCGTGTTTCCTCCCAAACCTCCATCGGGCCATCTTTTTCAACGTACTACAATTTCAAAACGCTTCATTATGCCCCAAGTGTTAACGTTCAGTTTGACAACCATGCGGTTTATATTGGTCCGGATGTAGTTTCGGTGTTAAAGCCGTTGGGAGATCCGGTTAATTCGTATGAAAAAAACGCCGTGGGTGTGCAGTTTGGGTACAACTATACCTTTTTCACGAAGAATAAATTCTCGTTGTTGTGCGACTTTCATTTCTCAATGTATAATTACCAAACGATAACCTATACATGGTTTACGATGACTCCTTCCAATCGATTAATAATCGAAAATAGTTTTGCGTTTGCAGCCAATTACCAGTTCACAAAAGGACTGAGTGTTTATGCCGGAGCAGGAATCAATTCGTATGACGGTTTTTTCTTATTATTGGAACATTCTTCTGCTACCTGTTTTGCGGGGATGAAGTATCAATTTGCATTAAACGGCAAAGCGAAAGAGTAATAGATATAGCATGAAACATTTCATTTTGACTCTTTTGGCACTACTGTTTTATTGTTCAGTATTCTCCCAAACCAACGACTCAGTCAAGGGAAATCACAACCTTTCGGTTTTTGTAAATGGGGTAAGTTATCATTCGTTTGATGGTGATGCTCAACCCGCGCTGGGATTTGGGTGTAAGTTATCGCGTGAAATGAGCCGACATTTGTTGATTGAATTCGGTTATCGGAACGCATACATTGATGAAGTGATTTCAACAGAGCACTACAACTTTTGGGGCAATTGGTTTTCTCTGGCAATAGGTGCATGTATTTACCGAAATAAGTTCAGGTGTAATTTGCTTGCAGGGCCATCAATTGGTAAAAACCTCGGATTGGATTGTTCAGTAAGCTTCAATTATTTCCTAAAACCACGGTTGGGTTGTTCGTTTTCAGCAGTAACAACGTTTTACAGATCATCCCAATTTTCGGCATCGAAAGGTGTTTATACCGAGCCTTTGTCTGCCAATAGTTTGCTTCAGTTACAGGCTGGGTTGGTGTGGCGATTTTCAGCGAGGTGAATTGAAAACCTCTAGTAAAGCAGACTTCGGTTAATTTCTTGTAAGTAGTTGTTTTTCTTTCAAAGGTTTCCATCTTTTACTCGAAGGATCGTGCTTTTCCCTCGCAGATTTGTGCTTTTTCGTGGCAGGATTCCATTTTTTTCTTGAAGGATAGTGCTTTTATCTTGTAGGGTACATTTTTTCTTCCTGAGTTTCCACTTTTATCTTACAGTATTATATTTTTTCTTGACAGGATTCCATTTTTTCCTCGAAGGATCGTGCTTTTTCTTCGCGGTTTTCCACTTTTATCTCGCAGGATTGTACTTTTTCTTGACAGGATTTCATTCTTTACTCAAAGAATCGTGCTTTTATCCGATAGGTTGTGTTTTTTTCAGAGGCAATTCAATCAACTCAACTTCCTCAATCACCAAATCTGCATTACCTACATTTTTGAACAGGAATTCCACATTGAAAGCGAATTCCTTCAGGTGAAACCGAATTTCAGACCATCGCGCTTCCTCATCAGAGAGTTCGCTGGCGTTTACGTCGCGCTGACCGATAGGAATTTGGCCGTATTCAGCCGAGACAATGAGCTGCCCGACCACTGTATCGGAAACCGCTGCTTTTCCGCTGATCTTATAACGAACATGGTAATTGCCCGGAACCAGCGTGCAATTCGGGCCGGATAACACAAATTGATCGGCCGTTTCGGGAGACGGTTTTACATGTATCACTTGTCCGGTTCCACTAGTTTCGATAAATGCTTCATTGGATGAACGCATTTCAGGGAGTCGGTACACCTTTGATAACGAAAGGCGCTTGTATTGCTGAATGTGGTGTCCGCCCACTAGTTGTTCTTTTCCTATGCGTTTTAGCGGAATGCGAAATTGAACCATCGTGTCAGGGAAAGAAGTCATCCAGCCATCGCGTACCACATACAATTTCGGTTGCGCAAAGACCAACGGTACCAATTCTCGGTTTTTCACATCGTCTAAGTCATCCGGCGTTGCCACAATGGTTTCCGGATACGCACACGAAATGCGGTAGGCATTCCAATAGGCCGCAATCAAACCGATATCGCCCAATTGCGTAAATTCCTTCGAAACACTTTTCATGGAACGCAAGGTTTTTCCTTCAACGAATTGCATATTGAAGAGTGGGCTTACGGCTCCTACAAGCACAACTGTGAGCAAACCTGCTTTCAACAATCGTTTGTAGCGATCGGTCAAAACAACATTTTCTACCAAAATCACGATTAACAAACTCATGGTAATGTAGGAAGCTACGAAATAGCGGCGTCCCATTTGATTGATGAGTACCCATCGTGAAAGCAGAATTACGCCCATCACGAGGCAAAAATCGAGGAGTAAAAACGCCACCCATTTTCGTTGATCGTTCTGAACGTTGATCTTCTTCCGGATGATTAATACGGCAATAATAAGTACGAAAACCGGAGCCAGCCAGGTGTAAAGCGTTGTAAAAAAATCATGTTCACTGTACATCATTACTTCAAACGTCGATTTGAACATGATGGAAAGTCCCTCAACCATTTCGTTGATTCCATTGAGCGACGCAAAATCTTCTGTCTTTGCTACGGCGTAACTTTTGGCTAAAAAGATGAAGTATGTCCAGCCAATGATTCCGGCAACCGTGTACAACAGCACTTCCTTTCGGATGAGAAGGGTTCGTTTGGTGATGAAATGATGGACATACAAAACAACCAACAAAATGGTGATTGTTACCATACTTAGATCAGATGCCCAGAGTGCAGCGCCAAATACAATGTTAATGGCGAGTAACAATAGGTGATTGCGCCAGTAGAAAAAGCCCCTGTTTTCGAACTGTAATTTCAACATCAGGAAAATGGCAAAGGCAATGAGGCTGTATTCTACACCAATGGTATAGCGCGTTAGATCAATGAAACGTTGAAACGGAAAAAACCAAATGAGCGCAAACACCAGTTTTCCGTAACGCGTTTTGATCAATTCTGAAAAACCAATGTACCCTAAAATCAGAATCAGGTAGTTGGAAAGTGAAACGGCTGTCATGGCCGAAGCACCGAATGCTTTCATGAAACCTTGACTCATTAAAGGAATGAGCGAACCGAGTCGATCTTGTCCCCAGCAATACACATCATGCGGTAGTTTGAAATAATGCGCCATCAGAATGGCCATACCATCGTCTGAATTGAGTAACGGATAATTAGATGAGGAATAAAAGGAATAAGAAACAACAACAATGACACAGATCGCTGTAAAAAAGATCAATTGTGAGCGTTTGTCGTTTTCCTGAAGTGTCATTTAATGCTAATTGGCCGCAAGATAAGGATTAATTTTTTCGAAGGCTGCTGGGTGAAAGTGCGCTGGGCTTAAGTGTTTGTTTTTCAGGGTTTTGTTTGTTTATTTAATGTAATTTGGGAATTTGGGTGTTCGGGATATCCCGAACACCCAAATTCCCAAATTTTAAACGTTAAGCTTCATTTATCTGAATTACAATAGCTTAGATCTATTTCTTTGCGTACTTCAATGCCGTTTTCACCACACCTTCCCAGTTTTTCTTGTACGTTCCCGTTTTCGGATCGTAATCCGGAACAATTTCTACGTCCACTTCTTTCACTGCCGGATCAATGCTCTTCGAATCAAGTGTTGAAGCACAGGCATTGGGGTTGAGCACAAATTTGATTCCCGAATTTGGTAAAACATAGGTGAGTGTTCCTGCATTACAGACATGAAAACTTCCGCCGGCCCGAGATCCCATAATCTGAGCGTCGCGCAATGTTTTGAGTTGGGACGCTAAAAGCGAAGCAGCCGAGAATGTGCCTTCATCCGTTAATACGATCACATTTCCGCGATAAATCAAGCTTGTATCTACCGGATAACTGATCAATTGCCCATCATACCCCGGATGTTTTTTCTCAAAACGCTTAAATCGACGCAGGT
>JBILJP010000078.1:0-15419 GCA_044377135.1 Fluviicola sp. | reverse complement strand
CCTTGGCGAATTATGTAGAAATGCGCGATTTGACAGCCGATCCGGATTTCTTGTTGCGTAAAAAAATCGAAGCAAAATTCTCGGATTTGTATCCCGAAAAATGGATGCCGCTTTATTCGCAAGTGACATTTAGCAACATTCGTTACAGCGATGCTTTGAAAAACGGACAGTACCAACAAACGATCATGGATCAGGTAATGCAGTTGGAAGACATACACCAAAAATGGAATGAACCATTCGTTATGGAAAAAATGTTGGCATTATTGGTGTAACCAAACGTCAGTATTCGGATATTTACAAAAACGCTCATTATGAATCGACTATTTCTTGGAGTTTTGCTTTCGGTATTGATTGTAGAAAGTGCACAGGCACAGTACAAACCTAAAAAACGCAAAAGTGATTTTTTCGGTGGTGCTCAAGACTACCGCGATATTTCCAAGAATGCATTGCAGATTTCATTCGGGCCGAATTATACCTTGAGTCATCTCAAAAACGAAAAAGTCGACGGTGTGGATGAGTTGAATCGTCCGATCAATTATACCGTTGATCCTGCCGGAAGAGTAGGTGGTTTTATTGACATCGGAATGGCGCATTACCGTTTCAAACCTTCGCGTATTTTAGGAGCGATTTACAAAATGCGTGGTGAGAAAGGCGAAATTAAATGGATCGGCGCCAACCTGATTCACCGCGTAGATTGGGGTCTGGGATTTGATTACATCGGCGGAACTGAAAAAACGACGACCAATTACCTTGATTTAACAGGAAACGTCGTCAACACGGTTGAAGGTCAGGGAAAATTCTACAACGGTTATGTTTACGGACGTTTTACTGCAGACCGATTTACGTTGCTGAGCGACAATTGGCATTTGGAAACCGGATTGGGTGTGAATTTCAATTACATGGTGATGGAAGGTTCTCAAAGTTATACCGAGACGCCTATGGCCGAGCAGAAATTTCAGAAAAACTTCATGGCTCAAATTCACGGACATCTTGGATTTCAATACCGTGTAAGACGTGGTGATTACCTGGTTTTCGGATTTTACCTTCCTGCCATCGGAGTGTACGAAGCCAATCGTTTGAAACCGACGGTTCAATGGTTTTCAAGTAATTACTGGCCGGTGCATTTGCAGGTAAAGTGGATTCACCATTTCACCAAAAAATCAAACGGTTGCAACACCGGTACACCGGAAGATCGCAAGCGCAACGAAGAATACATGCAGAACCGCTAATTGGTGATCCGAAGGCTCTTTTCCCGTTTTCGCAGCGAACCGTTTTTGTGGTCGGCTTTAGCGATTACGGCCCTTGTTTATAGCCTTATTTCGTTTGTCAATCATTATTGTTTTCGCACATATACGCTCGATTTAGGCGCATACACCAATGCGTTGTACGATTACGCACATTTGAGTTTCAACGACAGTTCAACGTTCAAAGCCGTTCCCGAAAACCTGCTGGCCGATCATTTTGATTTGTATTTGCCCTTGATTTCGCCCTTGGTTTACCTCTTTGGAACCTACACCTTATTAGTGGTTCAACTCCTTGCTACGTTGCTTGGAGCCATCGGTATCTACCGTTATTTCGACTATCGTTTTCCGAACACCAATCTCAAGCGTTTTGCGCTGATCTACTTTTTGTTGTTCTTCGGAATTTTTGCCGCTTTTTCGTTTGATTATCACAGCAATGTTGTTGCAACCATGATCGTTCCGTGGTTGTTACTGGCTTTCGCGAAACGAAAAATCAGGCAAATTGCGGTGCTCACCATCTTGATTTTGATTGCCAAAGAAAACATGTCGTTGTGGCTTATTTTTATCGGATTCGGACTGTGTTATACTTACTTCCGCGACAAACAATTGCGTTATGTTGCGCTCGGAATTTCAGGTTTTTCCATCCTTTATTTTGTGTTGATTACAGGCGTTGTGATGCCGGCACTTTCCAATTCGGGCACCTATCCTCATTTTCATTATTCGGTATTGGGAACCGGAGCCGGAAAAGCATTGGTGCAGTTGCTTTCTCATCCGATTGATAGTTTTAAAATCTTGTTTATCAACCACAGCCCTTTTCCTGAACACAACGGCGTGAAAGCGGAATTCTGGATTGTTACGGCAGTTTGTGGGGTGTTTTGTTTGATCCGAAAACCGATTTACCTCTTCATGCTCATTCCGATTTTTGCGCAAAAGTTGTTTCATGACAACGTGGCTATGTGGGGCATTAATCAGCACTATGCGATAGAACTGGCTCCGTTGCTGGCGATCGGAACATTTGAAGCGATCGGACAATTTCACACTACGAGATGGAAACGTGTGGCCTCGTTTACGGCCGTTGTCTGTTCGCTTGCCTGTGCAATCCGGGTGATGGACAATACCATCGCTTATGCCGAAAAAGCCCGTATTCGCATTTACAAAGAAGCGCATTACAACCGCGAGTTTCCGATTGATCAAGCTTACGCAGTACTCGCTCGCATTCCGGAAGATGCTGTGGTGAGTGCGCAATCGGCGTTTGTTCCTCATTTGGCAGTGCGCGAATCGGTGTATCAGTTTCCGATCATTCGAAATGCAAGCTACATTTTATTGTCGCCGGTTGAAAATCCGTATCCGCTGAGCGCAGCAGAATTTACGCACAAAAAAGACAGTTTGTTAAACACTTCCGCATGGAGAGTTGTTACTAAAAACAATACATTTATCTTACTGAAAAAACAACAACCATGAAACGAATTTATCATTTGAGCAATTGCGGAACTTGTCAGGAAATCATTCGAAAGGTAAATCCGAATAGTGACGTAGAGCAAATCGATATCAAACAAACCAATATCGACGGCGACACTTTGGATTGGATCAAAGAAAAAGTGGGTTCATACGAAGCTTTGTTCTCGAAAAGAGCGATGAAATACCGTGGTATGGGTTTAAATGAAATGAAACTCACCGAGGCAGATTACCGCAAGTACATGTTGGAAGAATACACCTTTTTGAAGCGTCCGTTTATTATCTACGATGAGCATGTGTGGATCGGAAATGCGAAAAAAGACGTGGAAAGCGCGGTGGAGTTTTTTAGTAAATTATAAGTCTTTCTCTAAAAGGATGCTTGATGTTGAATGCTTGATTGGGTTCCCGTTAAAAAGTAAACCCTGTCTTCAAAACAAAATCGTTTAATCGAAACGATGCGGGAAGCTGTCGTTCAAGGAAGAAGCAAATCCAACATCTAAAAAAAACGCATTCTGGTGCGAAGTACCGAAACACGGTAATCATCGAGGCGTTCGTCAATTTTCTTTGCAATAAATTTGCGGATGATCTTGTGTGTTCCTTTCCCCATTTTGTAATCGAGTTCATCACCGAAAATGGGAACGATACTCAGAAAGTGCACATTTCTATCGGCAAATTCCAGTGGTTGAAGGGCGTCTTCCATAAAAATCGGATCCAGGAAAATCAGGTATTCCTGTTTCATGGTGTTGGAAATCTGAGCCGGTGGATTTCCGCACGGAATGGTATGTCCGGGTCCGAACCAGGTGTTTTTCTCGCGCACGAACGTTTCGAGGGTATAAATCCAGTGGTAGACCCAGTTAAAATTCGGGTTTTCCAAATCATCCATGTCCCAATACGTTGGCAAGCAGAAATACAATTCGGCGTGTTCGCGACCTTTCCATTTTGCGGAAACGGGCATCGTATATTCCGACAAGCCGTTGGTCATGAGAATGGTTACCGGAATTTGCAATTCGAGGTACAAAAAGGTCAGCTTTTGTTCGGGATGCAACGGATTTTGTATGGTGCGCACGCGGTGTGCTCCAAAACGTTCTTCCAATGCCGGTATGATATTCATGGTGCAAAGATAGTTATTCGAAGGCTGATCTTGCTTATAGGTGGAGCAGGAACTCTTGTTAAATTAAAGAGCTGATCATTCGTGTTGGGATTTGAGTGGAGTTTTCGGATTAAAAAACCGTTCGTAATATTGCAAATTGGCATATCAAATAACCGTTCGTGAATTTGCAATATTACGAACGGTTAAATTTATGGAATTCAGTCATTAACAAGTAAGTTGTTCAAACTGGATCAGTTCATTTTCATTATGAATTAAGTACACCGGTTTCAATCCTAATATACCACCAATCGTCTAGATAAAACCGTTTCAAACAACCAAAAAATCCCACGTCATTTTGCACTATTACGCGGGATTAAAATGCTAACTATCAGTGCTTAAACCGTCGTTTCTCTAAACCACAATATTCACAATCCGTCCCGGAACCACGATCACTTTTTTCGGTTCTTTTCCTTCGAGCCATTTCTCTGCTTCGGGCATAGCCATCACAGCGGCTTGTACTTCCTGGGCATTCATTGCAGTTGGCAATTCGGCCGAGAAACGCATTTTTCCGTTAAACGAAACCGGGTAAGCAAAATTGGCTTCAACCAAGAAATCGGGGTTGAATGTAGGGAAAGTGGTAGCGGAAATACTTCCAGCCTTGTTACCCAATGCTTCCCACAATTCTTCGGCAACATGCGGAGCGTATGGTGAAAGCAACACCACCAATTGTTCCAAAACAGCGCGCGAATGGCATTTCTGCTCGGTGAGTTCGTTCACACAAATCATGAAGTTGGAAACACCCGTATTGAACGAAAAACGCTCTAAATCTTCCTCGATTTTCTTAATGGTTTTGTGCAAGGTTTTCAACGAATCTTTGCTAGGTTCAGCATCGGTAATGATGCTTTGTCCTTCGTTGTAGAACAAACGCCACAGCTTGCGCAAGAAATTGTGAACGCCATTGATTCCTTTGGTATCCCATGGTTTGAATTGCTCCAACGGACCCAAGAACATTTCGTACATGCGCAGGGTGTCAGCACCGAATTTCTCTACCAATTCATCCGGCGTTTGCACGTTGTACTTGGATTTGGACATTTTTTCGACCTCCGAACCACAGATGTAGGAACCATCGTCCTCTAAAATGAACTCCGCATTTTTGTATTCTGAACGCCAGTTTTTGAACGCTTCAATGTCGAGTTTGTCATTGTCAACGAAGCTAATATCTGCATAGATTTGAAAAACAGAATCGAGTGTTATAGAGACACGTCCAGCGAATTCGGCATTAGGATTAATTGAATCAAAAATATTGTTCTCTAACTCAGTTATTTTAGATTTTATTATGTGATATTGTGCAGAAAGATTTGAATCTATATCAATAGTTTTTGCTTTGCGTTGGGTATTATATTTTTGAATTATTTCATTGCAATTTGCTGAAATAAAAACAGCAGGAACAATATCTGCAGGGATTATGTCTCTTTTTTCATCTACGCTAATTGTACCTCCAGTGGTGGTTAATAGCCGATTTACCAAACTACTCCTCCCCAAAATCATCCCCTGATTGATCATCTTCTTGAACGGCTCATCGAAGTTGATGAAACCCATGTCTTTCAAGAATTTGGTCCAGAAACGGGCATACAGCAAGTGACCGGTAGCGTGCTCCGAACCACCGATGTATAGATCGACCTGATTCCAGTAATCGGCTTTTTCTTTGGAAACAAATGCCTGTTCGTTGTGCGGATCCATGTAACGCAGGAAATACCACGAACTTCCGGCCCAACCCGGCATGGTGTTGGTTTCCATGCGGTCGCCCTCAAAATGATTCCAGGCATTGCGTTCTGCCCGTGCCAATGGCGGTTCGCCGTCTTCGGTAGGCAAGTATTTATCTACTTCCGGCAACAAAATCGGCAAGTTGGCATCGTCTATCAGGTGCGGAATGTTGTCTTTGTAATACACCGGGAACGGTTCGCCCCAGTAACGCTGACGCGAGAAAATTGCATCGCGCAAACGGTAATTGGTTTTTCCTTTTCCGATGCCTTTTTCTTCAATGGTCTGAATGGCAGTTTCCATTGCTTTTTTGATCGGAAGATCGGTCAGGAAGCCAGAATCGGTGATTGTTCCTTCCTTTTCAGCGTAAGCCGCTTCGGAAATATCAACGTCTTTGAAAATGTTTTTGATCGGAATGTTGAAGTGCTTCGCAAAATCCCAATCGCGTTGATCGCCACACGGAACAGCCATTACAGCTCCGGTTCCGTAAGAAGCCAACACGTAATCGCCAATCCATACCGGAATGTTTTCACCCGTAAACGGATGAACGGCATAAGCTCCGGTAAATTGTCCGGTGATGTTTTTCACATCGGCCTGGCGGTCGCGCTCCGATTTCAACGAAGCAGCTGTTTTATAAGCATCGATTGCAGCGCGGAATTCGTCGGTTGTGATCTCGTTTACCAACGGATGCTCGGGAGCAAGAACCATGAATGAAACGCCGAAAATAGTGTCGGGGCGGGTCGTGAACACTTCAATTGCAGATTGCAGATTGCAGATTGCAAATTGAACTGAGCAGCCCTTTGATTTCCCGATCCAGTTGCGTTGAATGTCTTTTACAGATTCGGTCCAGTCTACGGTTTCCAAACCAGTAAGCAGTCGTTCGGCGAATGCCTTGATCCGCATCGACCACTGACGCATGAGTTTTTGTTCTACCGGATGTCCGCCACGTTCCGAAACACCGTTGATCACTTCATCGTTGGCAAGCACGGTTCCTAGAGCAGGACACCAGTTCACCCACGAATCGGCCAGGTAAGCCAAGCGGTATTCCATCAGGATATCCGACTGTTCTTTTTCTGATTTGGTGTTCCATTCTTCGGCAGTAAAAACCGTTTCGCAGTCCGAGCAAGCGTTTACCGACGCATTTCCATTGGTGCGGAAGGTTTCGATCAAACCGTCGATGTGTTCGGCCTTGTCGGTATCGTTGTTGTACCACGCGTTGAAAATCTGTTTAAAGATCCATTGCGTCCATTTATAGTATTCCGGCGACGAGGTGCGCACTTCACGATCCCAATCAAACGAGAAGCCGATTTTATCCAACTGATCGCGGTAACGCGCCACGTTTTCTGCTGTCGTGATTGCAGGATGCTGACCGGTTTGAATGGCGTATTGTTCGGCAGGTAATCCGAATGAATCGTAACCCATCGGGTGCAATACATTGAATCCTTTTAAGCGTTTGTAGCGTGCAAAAATATCCGACGCGATGTAACCCAGCGGGTGCCCAACGTGCAATCCTGCTCCGGATGGATACGGGAACATGTCGAGGACATAATACTTGGGTTTATCGCTGGTGTCAGCGGCTTTAAACGGTTTGTCTGTGGCCCATTTTTGGCGCCATTTAGATTCGATATCGCGAAAATTGTATTCCATAATTGCTGCTATTCCTGCTCGTTCAATGGGGGCAAAGATACCAAAAAGAGGGGTTTTGGAGAAAGGAGAAAAACAAGGGTCAAAAACTTCCGTAATCCCGATACGCTGCATTGCAAAAAAGCAACTAATTAACGGGACAAATTATTGCGGGATTACTGAAGTTAAAATGCTCCTTATCAAACCATTAATACGAATAGTCTTTCGTTAATTCAATTAAGAAATAAACACCTGAAAAAGCAAATAGGTAAAGCAATGATCTAGTTGTTTGGTGGTAGAGTAAAGGTTATTTGAAAAGCAATCGCTACACTTACCGGAATACCATTTTTAACAGGGACTTTCCAGGGCATACTTTTAACTAATCTTAATGCTTCCTCGGTTAATTGGATAGATTTAGTATTGAAATAATGGCTAATTGAACACCGCTTGACATGATTGTTTGTATCCAATATTAGAGAAACGCCGATCATGCCCTGATTTCCGAATTCCCAATCAGCACCGGGATAAATGATTTGTTCTTCAATGTATTTCTTCATAGCAGATTCTCCACCCGGAAAACAATCGGTTGCTGAGTAATATGAATTTATTTCGTCAACCATAGGAGAAGGTGGACTCGGAGGTTCAGCGAATTGCTCCCCGGAATCTGAATTTTCGAAGTTATCGGAGACTCCGTAATTATAATCTTCAGATCTGGTTTCGTTCGTCATGGGCTCTTGATCTTCAAATGCTCGAAATTTAATATCGGAAAGCTGGTCAAATTGATGGAGGTTTTCGATGAATGCTTGATGATCTTTTGTTAAGACTTGACCATTCGTTCGCCATACTTTAGGTACTTGATCTACTTCATTATAGCGTATGTTAAACTCCAGGGCTTTCTGACCGTTTTCATACCAAAATTCAGCTTTTCCGTTTAGCTGCCCAATTGAATAGTTTAGTTTTGATGTTGGTTTACCCGATCGATAATATTCTATCCATTCACCATCTTGGGATTCATTGACGTATTGCCCGGTAAGTCTAACTGATTTGTTATCATACCACTCAGTTATTTTATGAGTTACATTAAAGGCATTGTATTTAGGATTCGTTTGGCGAGTCCAAAAATTGGCTGCTATTTTCACCCCGTTTTCATTGAAGTTAAACACTGAATCAACGAATGTATTTCCGCGATTATCAGGTTTATCAGAAAAGTACCGTTTGGTGATAATACGTCCATCTACTTCAGAATAGGTAGTGGATATTCCTTTCTCAGTTCCATTGTCAAAGGTTGTTTCCTCAATTAGTTGTCCGATAAGGTAACTCTTGTGAAGACCATGCGTTTTGCCATTTTTAAACGATCCTTCACTTTTTAGTTTTTTGCTATCAACGTAGATGAATTTGAAAGGTCCGTTGAGTGTATCATTGATGTAGGTTGTTTCAAAGACTAGATTATGGTTTACATATTCACGACAGAAACCGTTTTTACGGTTGTTTTTATAGGTAATGAATGTTTTTATAGTTGTATCGTTGTTGCGGTAAGATAACCACGTGCCGGTTCGCAATTCGTTTTCATAATATTCCGTTGACTCCAGAAAGCCGTGGTATCCGTAATTTCGAACACTGGTAATTTTTTTATTGGAATAGGTTTCAAATCGATACCTTGTATCTGCACCATCATAAAAAAATGATGCGCTATCGGGCATGCCTGCAGTAAAGTATTGAATGCTATTTATTTTTCCAGAATTGTAGTAATAACGCTGAGTTCCGTCTGGTTTTCCGTTGAGAAAATTTTCATGTGAAATAATAATACTGTCCATAAAAACAAAACGTTCACCACTTAACTTACCAGCTTTGTAGTTATCAATATGTGTTACTTTACCATTTGGAGCATAATAGGTCCATTTTCCTTCTTTAAGAGAGTTATTATTTTGCCCCGTGTACCAAATCTGTTTGCCTTTTTGATAATACACAGTCACTTTGCCACGCTTTTTGTTTTCGGGATTTTTTTGTGCAGAAAGAAGTGTTGAACAACAGAGAAAAAGGAATAAAATAATTCTGGACATAGTTAAGCGTTACAATATCAATGGTAAAACTAGATATTATTTCAAGGATATGATCTCAAGAACAAAATTCGGGAATTCGGGTGTTCGGGATATTGCGAACACCCGAATTCCCGAACACTATTTTTGAACGCAAAAAGGCGATTCTATTCCACCACCAATCGCTGTTCCAACGTAACTTCCTCACCTGAAACTCTCACAAATACCAATCCTTTTTCCTTGCCCAATTGCAAGGTGGTTTGTCCGTTTTTCAGGTTTCCGGAAGCGATTGTTGTGCCGAGTAAATCATAGACTGCAAACGGAGCGTTGGCCAAAGTGTATGAACCGGCTACTAACAGAAAATCACCGTTTGATCCCATTGGGGTAATCACCAGATGGTTGTCTCCGGAACAGTCAATTGCAATGGTTTTAAGGATGGTTTCTTTCCCGTCAACATCAACTTGCCGTAAGCGGTAATAATTGAGTTGATTGGTTGTTGGAGCAATGTCGGTATAGGAATACTTGGTCGGCAAATGCGTATTCCCGCTACCTTTTACCGTTGAAATAACTTCAAACGAAAGTCCGTCGGAGGAACGTTCTACAATGAATCGATCGTTGTTTTCTTCGGTTTCAGTAGTCCAGTTCAAGTGCGCTTTCCGATTTTCACAATAGCCATCAAATGCTGTTAAATCAACGCCTAACGATCCGCCGCAAACAACAAGATCGGCCGCTGAAAGTGTTACGCACACCGATTTTGAACAATTGAGGCATTGAGCAGGTGAGCTGGGCGGACTTGACGTAATGGTGTAATCACCGGCATCAACAACAGGAGTCACACCGGCAGCGCCACTTGCAATGGTTTCCGAAAAACCGTTCGGACCGGTGATCGTTAAAGTAGCACTTCCTGAAGTTCCGCTTGCATCAAAGCAGAAGTCCACAATTCCCGTAAAAACAGGATCACTTCCGCTACAAACAATGTAATTCCCTGAACCTGTAATCGTATCGGGGCGATTGAGTGGTGCAAACATCGGTCCTGCAAAATAATGTGAGGCCGACGAAGGTCCGTAATACGCGTATGCCTGTCCCAAACCATTCGTATTCAATGCATAAAACGCCCGGATGAATTGAGTGGGCAACGAAGGTGTGATAAACGAATATCCGTTGCACCCCGGATTGAGGTCGGAAAGTGACCCACAGGATACAAAACGATTGCCTGAGTAACGCCATCCGATGGTGGGTGTTTTTCCCGCGGCAGTTACTTTACTCAATGTTGTTGATTGCGGAGTTGTTCCTTTGTAGTATTGAAGATTTACATTCGCAATTTCAAAGTCGGCCAAAACTTCGTAAACGGAAGTGTAAAACCCGTTACTTGTTTCCCAGTTGATGCATTGCCGGTCGCCACCTTCGGCATTACAGAGGTCGTAATTGGTCGCGAAAGCAGACCCGGTGAGATTCTGCGAAGCAAATGCGGCTGTTTGTGAAGTGAGAATTTCTACTCCCCGCTCGGCGTTATTGATGCTTCGTCTGGTAGTTCCGAAAACCGTTGTGGTGGTTGTTCCGCTTCCGCCCACACCATCGTCGTTGTTATCGGCGCCGTAACCGCACATGTTAATGAACGAAAGTCCACACGGAATGCATTCGTTCCCCGATGTAATAACCGGATAATCAATCGCTAAGTAACGCCCCGGATTGGTAGTAGTTACCGTACCGGTGCAAGAGGCGCTTTGTGAATAACGAACGCGGAATTTAAAGCTGTTTGTAAAATACGCCGAATTCACCATCATTCCACTTGGCGCGGTATTGGCGCCGGCAGCGGGATAAAAATTTCCGGTAGCGGTGCTGGTTTTGAAAACGGTGAGACACACACGTGACCATGTACCTTCCTGAATCCAAAAGGTATTGGTGGTAGCATTGGTTGCCATATCGGTGTTAGTGCTGCTGGTGTTTAATGTCATAATTTGCGTCCAGTTGGTGCCTCCGTTGGCTGAAAAATCAAGAAAAACATTGTTTCCGGTGCAGCTTCCCCAACCGTTTGTTTGTCCGCAGGAAGTTTCCGAGGCATTTAACCAAAACTGAATTTTAAAACCTTCAACAGCACTCATATTAAACGTGGGTGAAACAAGTGTGGGATTGTTTTGACCTCTTAAAACCGCATAGCTGAGGTTTTGATTGATGTTGGTGCGTCCGTCGAAATTAGCGCCTAATTTCCCACCGGTTCCGCTACCGCCTACAGCAATAGAATTGGCAATATTTCCAATGCAAAAACCATTGGTTGCTGTGCATGAACCGCTACAATTGGGTTGTACCAAGCCGGCTTTGGCTCCGTATGCATCTGCCGCGGGTAATGCTCCGGCAGTTGTAGCTGTAGGTGCTCCTGCAAATGTCCAGCCTACCGGCAATGAGGCCGTTCCGTAAGTTGTTGCTCCTACAAAATCAAAAGCTTGTCTTGTTCCTGCCACCGATTCAAAAGGAACTGGTTGTGCGCAGGGAGAAGCACAGGTTCCGTCGTGATTGACATCTTGCGGACAGTTGAGATTGGTTTCGCCAGCATCTACCACTCCGTTTCCACAGGTCGGACATTGAGCAATGGCAGAAAAAGTGAGCAACAAACAGACCACGGCAAAAGCCACAGATTTGTAGTAATAGTGCATGGAGATGTGTTTTTGTAAAGATAAGGAATTAAAACAAAGAGCTGGCTGAAATACAACGGGTTTTATCGTTCATCATTATGAAAACGACGATTAATATTTTCTCCAAAACGGTTCACTGCGGTATCGATATCATAGCTTTGCTTCTGCTAACGTACGCTCAATTTATTAGTTCGGATGTCAGTTTTGGCATCCTTTTCACGACTTAGCAAAAAAGGGTATAGTTCTTGACATAAAATTGGCGCAATAGTGCTCTTTCCTCATTTCGGCAACCCCGTATAATGGTGTTTTCTGAATATGCGGAGGGTTTTGTTAACCAATTTATCTTTAACAATATGTCAGGACATATTCTCCAACGCACCTTCCTTGTTCTATTAACAATGATAATTGTCGGCAAAAGCAATGCTCAAAATCAGCCGAATTACAGCACTTTTAGCGTGACTTCCGAAAAAATAGACCTTGCTCCGTATTTGCTGGAGTCTCCCAACAGAGTTGTTCCGGATTTTCGAATTATGAATGGCGTCAACCAACAAATTCTTGTTGGCTTTCAGCACAAGGACAATGCAATCATTCTAAGGCTAAACGAAGAAGGCAAACGAATTGGAAATCCGGTTGAACTAGTCGATTACTGGCTCTGTGCCATGTATCCGATGCCAGACGAAAGCCTTGTAGTACTGGCGAGTAAAGATCACGACAACGATTACATCACAAACTATCCGAATACACTTTATTTCCTGCGTATCTCACCGGAAGGAAAAATCAGTACCACGAATCGGATATTCGGTGGAGAAGGTCACGGTTCGGAGAAATCGTGGTTTGACGGTAGGGTCAAAGACGCCCAGATTGCTTTCAACGGCGATCGCTTCGGCATTTATTTTGAAGTACAGAAAAACTGGGCCAAACCCGGAGAAGAAGCCGATATCCATAACGGTGATATGTTTGTGCAAACAGATTTGTCGGGAAACATTATTCCGGAAACAGAACATTTCTGGACGGCAAGTCATAGCTCTACACTACAACTCACGGCCATGCCTAATCAGGAGTTTTGCACCATGACCATTGCCGATGCTTATCCGTATGGATTGCAGGTGTTTAACCGAAATACCAATGAGAATTTTGTAGCGTGGCCGCCGAAAGAGGATTGGATTACGTATGAAAATTGCCAATCATCCAATGCTGCCGGATTATTAAAGTATATGGATACCAAAGAAGGATACCATATTGCGATTCTCGGAACGTTGGATCATCCGAATTTGGCTTGGGACACCAAAGTGGACCCGTTGTTTCTGAAAATGGATTTGCAAGGGAATATTGTTCAGAAAAAGTATCTAACAGTAACACCTGAAACGGGCGAAAGCACCATTTCCGTAACCCCGTTGGGGAATAATTACCTGATTGCATTTGGAGAAGGTAACGTCTACGAAAATGATTGGAAGCCCGGGACATTTTCGCTTTGCATTGTAGATCCTAATGGTGATTTTATTGTTGAACCAACCCCTGTTATGCATGCGTTTAACACAGACAGTAACCTGATTCCTGTATCGGAAAAAGAGTTCATCTGGTGTACCGGTAATAATGGATCGCAGGAACTGGAATTGCACAAGATAATCTTCGAATAATCCCTTTGAGACCATTCAGGAGCATGTATTGTTCTAAATGATGATGATCAATCTAAAATTTACAAATATGCCGGCGATCGTGTGTGGAATGAAATCCCGATGACCGATCAAAAAGGAAATCCGTTAACCGTTGCCGGGATTCGCGATTTTGATTTCGCTTCTGAAGGAACAGGCTTTGTGTTGTTGGGTTTTCCCGATTCGAGTCAGCCGAATATTTACTGGTTTATTCCCTGATTTTGGAAAAGAATTTTGGCTTTTTGTGTGATTCAGAAAATGAAATTCGGGAATTCGAGTGTTCGCAATTTTACGAACACTCGAATTCCCGAATTGTATTCAAAATGATGATTCTCAATCCTCACGACTTCCGTCATCAGCCATACGCACCATTTTCGGGGTGAATTTCGCCAAAACATCTACCAGGTCACGTTGCGCTTCCATCACGGTATGGATGTCTTTGTAAGCCATTGGCGCTTCGTCCAATCCGGCACCAATCAAGGTGACACCGTGAGCTTGCAACTGCTCGCGCATGGCATTTCCTGTGATGCTTTTGATGGCTTGTGTTCGGCTCATTTGTCGACCTGCACCGTGCGAAGCCGAAGCCAATGATTGCGGTTCACCTTTTCCACGTACTAAGAAACCCGGAGCAGTCATCGAACCCGGAATAATTCCCAAAACATCTTTTGATGCCGGAGTTGCTCCTTTTCGGTGTACGATGTACTCTTCACCGTTGTGAATTTCCTTCCACGCAAAGTTGTGGTGATTTTCCACACGCGCCAACAACTGCGCCCCAATGGCTTTGGTGATACGCTCGTGAATCACTTCATGACATGCCGAGGCATAATCTCCGGCCAGGTTCATCGCCATCCAGTATTCTTGTCCGGCTTGCGAATCAAGCGTCAGGTAGGCAAGGTTACGTGCTTCATCCGGTAACGGACACAATTCTTTCGCCATTCGGGTGTAATGTCCGGCAATGGTAGCGCCAAATCCACGAGATCCGGAATGCGTCAGCAAAGCAAGATAACTTCCTTTTGGAACATTCAACTGCGCATCTTCTTCCATCACGTCCAAAATTCCGAATTCCACGAAATGGTTTCCACCACCCGAAGTTCCGAGCTGGCTATGTGCTTTATCCATTAGGTTCTGCAACAAGTCGATTTGGTTGAACTCGTCGCGTTCCAACACGCCATGGTCTGCTTTTTGATGTTTGGTCCAACCGGCTCCGGCTCCAAAACGGGTGAAAGCAATCAATTCACGTTTGAAAGATGCTTGATTTTTGGTGAAAAAACCGGCCGGAATATCGAACACACTCATACACATTCGGCAACCGATGTCTACACCAACTCCGTAAGGAATAATCGCATTTTTGGTTGCCAAGACTCCACCGATCGGCAATCCGTAACCTTGGTGCGCATCAGGCATTAACGCTCCGGCAGCTGTTACCGGCAATCGCATAGCAATATTCATTTGTCGAATGGCCCCCTCGTCAATTCCTTCGGCTCCGTAAATAGCATACGGCTTTGGTTCGGGGTTAATGGCAATGGTTTGATTCGCCTGTGCTTTGGCTTCAATGGCGACCAATGTTTCGGCTAGTGTCGACCAAACTTCGTGACCGATATGCGTGATCGGATCGTTCAGCACAGCAGTCAATTCAGCCAACACGGCTGTTGTATCGTATTCGCTCAGATGTGTTGCAATGGTTTCCAAGGCCACACCCAAGGCTTGATTTTGGGCAAACCCGATGTTTAATAAATCGGTTCCTGTGATGTTCATGATGATGATTTTTTTTGCCACAGATTCCACGGATTTTCACAGATGAAGATACTATGGCTGAGAGCTGTTACTAAAATAAGTGTTTTCTTAAAAACCTGCCGGACCCATCCACCACCGGCAGGTAGTTACTTTCACTGGTGGCGTGAAATTCGTCATGATTTAGGTGACGATAGTGT
>JBILJP010000077.1:0-15425 GCA_044377135.1 Fluviicola sp. | reverse complement strand
TCGGTTCCATTGTTCGTCGCTTCATCGTAGTAATTACTGAGCGAATCCCAGAATCCTGTTTGCTGAAACGTCACATCAATGCGATGCACAAAAGATTCGTCAAACAGTTGTGTACCGTTTGATTGAGCGCTCGAAAATCCGGCAATTAATCCACCTGCCAGACTAAATATCCATTTCTTCATCTTAGTACAGTTCGGTAGTTAATACTTGGTTTTGAAGTGTTACCACCACATACACCATACTTTGTTCATTTGCCGAAATGCTTGTATTCCATTTGGGCATTGTCAAAAATGCAGCTACGATCTTTGCATCGATTTCACTGGAAATTCCACCATAAAAACGTGATGATTCCACTACTTTGCCTTGATGGTCAATCAGGAGTTTAAATGCGGCGCGCTTATACGTAATGCCTTCACCGATGGAGATGTTTTTCGAAATCAGGTATTCAGCTACCGATTGTTGTCCGGTACCGAACGTTGTTTTGCTACCCGAACGCACCACTTTTACAGGATCGGTTTGACTTTCGGTAGTAGCCTGAGAAAATCCCATCGTCACTGAAAGCAGACTCATGGAGATTGAAAAGAGCAATTGTTTCATCTTAATGATTGTTTTGCGTTTGCCGATAACAGCAACGTTATTATAGTAGTATTATTAATCAATTAACAAAACGTTGCCTGAGCAATGTAGGCAAAGTGGCGAAGAATAAGCCATTTAAGCCCTTTTAAACGAGGATCATTGAGTAAAGTGTTGTGGTTATTGAGTTAATATTGGGGTAATATTACATTCACACTCTGTTAGTGGTGTAATTTAACGCGAAAGGAATATTCAACGCAAAGGCGCTGAGATCGCAAAGTTTTCATATGTTTTGGAAACCGAAAGGATACAAATGATTCGAATCTCAACTTCGTAAATAACGTTTATTTCTTTGCGCACTTTGCGCCTCTGCGTTGAACTAAACAGTCATCCCTTCAATAATTCTGTGCGTTGACTAACTGATACCTGTCGTTATTTCTGCTAATTTTGAATCGTGCAACGTTTTCTCGTAATTCAGACAGCTTTTTTGGGCGATGTGATTCTGGCAACTCCGGTTATTTCAGAGTTGAAACGTTTGTTTCCCGACGCCAGTATTGATGTATTGGTACGAAAAGGCAATGAGTCTATTTTGGCCAATCATCCTGACATACGAACCATTTTCACCCTGAACAAAAAACAAGGTAAATTCTCCGAAATCAAACGACTGGTTCGCCTCTTTAGAGCCGAGCGTTATGATGAAGTGATCAACTTACACCGTTTCGGGAGTTCGGGTATTATCACCTGGCTTTCGGGCGGAAAACAAAAAGTCGGATTTGACAAAAATCCGTTTGCTTTTAGTTACGCCATTAAGATTCGTCACGAAATCGGTAACGGAAAACACGAGGTGGAACGCAATCTTGAGTTAATTGCGCATCACGGTGCCGAAAAATTGGTACGACCGCACGTTTATCCTTCAGCATCAGACTACACAGCCGTTGCGCATTTGGTTGAACAACCGTTTTATACACTGGCTCCAGCTTCGGTATGGTTTACCAAGCAATTGCCCGAGGCAAAATGGATTCAGTTGGCGCAACAATTACAGAAAAAGGGAATGGTTTACCTTGTTGGTGGTCCTGACGACCAAGCGCTGTGTGAACGCATTCGTTTAGCTGCCGGTCTACCCGATTCGGCAAATTTGGCCGGACAATTATCGCTTTTGCAGTCGTGTGCCTTGTTTTCGAAAGCACAACGTTGTTATGTAAACGATTCCGGACCGTTGCATATGGCTTCGGCGGTGAATGCCCCTACAACAGCCTTTTTCTGTGCTACGGTTCCACGTTTTGGTTTCGGACCGCTTTCAGACGACAGTGAAATTCGCGAAACAACCGAAGCGCTTTCCTGCCGACCTTGCGGTTTACATGGCGGAAAAGTGTGTCCTGAAGGACACTTTAAATGTGGGAATATTCACCTTTAAAGCAAAAAAACTTGCTCATCAAACCTACTATTTTGCGAATGACCCATTAAATTTGTGACCAGCCAAACAATCCCGTCATCCTATTCTACTTTTGTGGCTTAAATAAATTCATCTATGAAATCACTCATTTACGCAACAAAACAGTTAACCGTTTTAGGTTTGTTTTTAACTTTCCAAACTGTTGGAAACGCTCAAGCCTATGAATTTACACATTTCAATGAACCTTATACCGAGGTTACGAATGGCACACTTGTACCAAGCCATACTATTTGGGTAAACGAATTACCCGTTACCGTACCGCTAGGATTTACATTTCCCTATTTCAACTTTCAGCTGGATAGTTTAGAGGTGTTTCAAGTGGTTCTTCATAAAGTACTGGAATACAACAACTCACCGTTAGGAGTGCAACTTTTTCCATTTAGTGCAAATTACACTTTTAATAATTCCAATTCCACCGAAATATCATATAGAACAACAGGAACTGCTGGCAATAAAATCTTTGTTGTACAATGGAAAGATTTAGCCTTGTTGAACGATTCTATCGGAAATAGTCATGCAAATATTCAGGCTTGGCTCTACGAAGCAGACGGTTCCATTGAGTTCAGATTCGGAGATATGCTCATTAATGGCAATCAATCCTACTATACGAATCAGCCTGGCGGTTTTACAGCGCTTATTTATTACACCAATCCAGACGAACCGCAAACTTCGTCGTCGAGTCTTTGCCTGTTAGACAGTGCCGAAAATCCAACAATGACCAATTACAGTGATTTTTTAGAACCATATACTGTGTTCGGCTATCCGGCTAACGGACAAGTTTACCGATTTGCAAGAGCAGATGCCGGAATTTCAGAACAACTTTCAGCAACTGCATTTACCATTACTCCCAATCCAGGAAACGACAACATCCTCATTTCAACCGAAAGTCAATTTGATAAAATTGCCCTTTATTCTATGGATGGACAGCTGGTATTGACCACAACAATGGATGCTATGAGCAAACAATTGAATGTGCAGGAATTGGCAAAAGGATCGTACATTATTGAATTAAGTAACAATCTTACCAGACAAACGCAACGATTTATCAAAATCTAATTGCTAATAATAAGCATTCATCATGGTTTGCCGATTGTAACATATTCTGCCGAAAGCACACGGAACGAAATTAACCCGTAACTTTGTACCCTCAATAACTTGTTATGTTGCGACCGTTTCGTGATGCTCTTCTGCTCATTCTCTTTTGGATTATTTGCTTCGACGTTCATCGGATTCTTTTTTCGATCAATCACTGGGGTAAATTTGCGAAAGTTGGCTTCGTTGAATGGATAATGGCTTTTGTTTATTCCTTCCGGTTGGATTTGGCAACAGCCTGTGCCCTTACAGCTCTTCCGTTTGTTGTGCGATTATTCGCCCATTACAGTAATTGGAAATGGACGCACCGCATTTTCAGGATTATTCTGATGACCTTGTTGGTGATTTTGGTTTGTGTGCAGGCAGGTGAAATTGTAGCCTACGGCGAATGGAATCACAAACTCACTTCGCGTGTATTCATGCACCTTTCCAATCCGGATGAAGTAAGCAGAACTGCCAGTTACGGCATGGTTTTTTGGTTTTTATTGTACGCTGTTATCGAATTGGCATTCGGTTGGTGGTTGGCCAAAAAGTTCTTCAAACGTCTGAAAGTGCCTGCCTACAAATTCGAATGGAAACAGCTTCTTGTGTTTCCGCTTCAATTGGCTCTCGGATTAGCAGCTCTGTTTTTGCTCTTACGCGGCGGTTGGCAACAAATTCCCATTAACATTGCGGCGGCGGCTTATACCGACAAACCCGTAGCCAATGACCTTTCCATTAACTCCTTGTATTTCTTCGGGAAAAGCTACCTCTTATACAATAGAAGTACGATTGATGAATACATGCCGAAAGTTGACAAACAACTGGCTGAAGCAACCGTGAAAAAATGGTACAGTTATCCCAAAAAACACGATCAGTATTTTCTTAAAAACAAACGCCCGAATGTTGTGGTAATTGTGCTGGAAGGCTGGACTGCCAAGGCAATTGGAACACTCGGCCCGAACAAAGGAGCTACCCCAAACTTTGATAAGATTGCTAAAAAAGGCGTTTTGTTCACGAATGTTTATGCAACATCTACTACTTCTGAAATTGGGAATTCGAGCATTTTCAGTGGAAATCCTGCCGTACCTGAAGTGTCTATTTCCATGCAACCGGAAAAACACCGCAAGCTCCATTCCATTAATGAAGATCTGGAATTGTGGGGCTATCACACCAGTTACATTTTTAGTGGTGACTTGAAATACGGAAACATCGGCGGCTACTTTATGGATCATGGTTTTGATGTGGTGAAAGACGAAAGCGATTTCCCGTCTGACTTACCGCGAGGCAAACTGAATTTCTATGATCGTGATTTGTATAAATTCCTCCTCAAAGAAATCAACTCACACAAAAAACCGTTCCTTCAATGTGCGTTTACAGGAAGTACACACGCGCCTTACGATCAACCGAAAGGAAAAGGAAAACACTTTACCGGTGAAGAAGCCGATTTCATGAACTCGATGGTTTACGCCGATGAATGTTTGGGTGAATTTATCCGCAAATGCAAAAAATACAGCTGGTACAAAAACACGCTATTTGTGTTTGTTGCAGATCACGGACATGCTGCACCAACTTCTGTTGATCCGGTTTCAAGCAAATTTTACCATATTCCACTCTTGTTTTTTGGTGAACCGATCAAAGAAAGTTACCGCGGAAAACGCATGGATGTTGTGGGTTCTCAAGCGGATATTGCGGGCACACTCATTTATCAAATGAAGGGCGATGCGTCGCGTTATCCCTGGAGTAAAGATTTGATGAATCCAAATGTGCCTCAATTTGCTTTTCATACCGTTGTGAGAGGCTTTGGTTGGGTGACACCAAAAGGAAATTTCACCTGGTCTATGGATCTAAAATTAAAAATTGAAGATACCTATACTCCGAAAGATTCGAAACAAGAAATCAGCAATGGCACCATGTTTCTTTCCAGTATTTATGAAGCTTACAAGCTATTGTAACGTATGCCTTTGCACTACATCACAATTAGCCGGCTTAATTAATAGAACAGGAGTTTGCCTAAGATAATCGAAAGAGATCTCGAAATCATGGAACAACGAACCGATTCCAAAATATGCCGTAACTTTGTGTCCTCAATAATTCGTTATGTTGCGACCATTGCGTGATGTTCTTTTACTCATTTTATTCTGGATTATTTGCTTCGACGTTAATCGAATTCTCTTTTCGATTAACTATTGGGGCAAATTGTCGAAAGTAGGATTCGGTGAATGGTTGCTTTCTTTTGTTTATTCATTCCGCTTAGATGTGGCTACAGCCTGCGCGTTGACTGCCCTTCCGTTTATAGCACGCTTGGTTGGATATTACAGCAATTGGAAATGGACTCACCGTATTTTTAATAGTATTCTACTAACATTATTAGTGATCGTGGTGTGTGTGCAAGCAGGCGAAATTGTAGTCTATGGCGAATGGAATCATAAACTGTCGTCACGTGTTTTCGTGCACCTTTCCAATCCGGTTGAAGTAGTAAGAACAGCCAGTTACGGCATGACCTTTTGGTTTGTCTTTTTTGCTGTTATTGAGTTTGTTTTCGGATGGTGGCTTGCCAAAAAAATCTTTAAACGGATAACGGAACCTGCGTATCAACTTACCTGGAAAAAGTTGCTATTTTTCCCGCTGCAATTGAGTCTTGGATTGGCTTCCTTGTTTTTATTGTTGCGTGGCGGTTGGCAACAAATTCCCATCAACATTGCTGCAGCCATTTATACTGACAAACCTATTGCAAACGATCTTTCTATCAACTCACTTTATTTTTTCGGAAAAAGTTACCTCCTATATAAAAGAAGTAACATTGATGAGTTCTTGCCAAAGGTAGACAATCAATTGGCCGCCAGAAAAGTAAAAGAGTGGTACAACTATCCCAAAGACCACGATCAGTATTTTCTGAAAAACGAGCGACCGAATGTGGTAATCATCGTTATGGAAGGCTGGACAGCAGAAGCGATCGGAAGTTTAGGTCCAACAAAAGGTGCCACCCCCAACTTTGACCACATTGCCGAAAAAGGGTTATTGTTTACCAATATTTACTCTGCATCTACCACATCTGAAATTGGTAACTCCAGTATTTTCAGCGGTATTCCGGCCGTTCCTGAAGTTTCCATTTCCATGCAACCCGACAAAAACCGCAAACTAAACTCCATCAATGAAGATTTAGAGTTGTGGGGCTATCATACCAGTTACATTTTTAGCGGTGATTTGAAATACGGAAACATTAATGGTTATTTGATGGATCATGGTTTTGATGTGGTAAAAGATGAAAGTCAATTCCCATCCGATTTACCGCGTGGCAAACTCAATTTCTATGATCGTGATTTGTACCGGTTTCTGATCAAAGAAATCAACACGCACAAACAACCGTTTCTGCAATGTGCCTTTACAGGAAGTACTCATTCCCCTTATGATCAGCCAAAAGGAAAAGGGAAACACTTTAGCGGTGAACAAGCCGACTTTATGAATTCATTGGTTTACGCCGACGAATGTTTGGGAGAATTTATCCGTAAATGCGAAAAATACGATTGGTACAAAAATACCCTATTCGTTTTTGTAGCCGATCATGGTCATGCTTCACCAACGTTAATTGACCCGGGGGTAGCCAGATTCTATCATATTCCACTTTTGTTTTATGGTGAACCAATCAAGGACAGTTACCGTGGAAAACGGATGGATGTTGTAGGTTCTCAAGCCGATATTGCCGCTACATTGATTCATCAGATGAAAGGAGACGCATCACGTTATCCGTGGAGTAAAGATTTGATGAACCCCAAAGTGCCTCAATTTGCTTTTTATTCCATTATCAGAGGATATGGTTGGGTGACACCAAAAGGAAATCTCACGTGGTCTTTTGATCAAAAAGCGATAACCGAAAACACATTTACACCAGAAGATTCAAAACGCGAACTCAAAAATTGCCACTGGTTTCTTTCGGCCATTTACGAAGATTACAAACAATTATAATTCATGGCTACACAACGCATCAATATTCGCCAGCTCAATTTAGAGGAACTCAAAGCACACATTGTAGGTTTGGGTGAACCCGCTTTCCGCGCCAAACAAGTCTATGAATGGATTTGGAAAAAACAGGTACACGATTTTGAGCAAATGGCCAATATCGGAAAGAGTTTACAGGAAAAACTGGCAGAAGTCTACTTTTTTGATAGCCTTACTGTGGAAGATCAACAGGTAAGTACCGACAAAACGATTAAATGTGCCTTTGGCGTTGACGGACAAGCTCAGGTAATTGAAGGTGTATTGATTCCGACTACTTCGCGCATGACAGCGTGTATTTCATCGCAGGTTGGTTGCAGTTTAGCCTGTGAGTTTTGCGCCACAGGAAGGTTGAAAATGATGCGAAACCTTACTGCAGGTGAAATTGTAGATCAGGTGGTTTACCTAAAAAACCTGGCTACGAACAATTACAGCACCAATCTTTCCAATATCGTGTATATGGGAATGGGCGAACCGTTGCTGAATTACAAGAATGTGGTTCGCAGTGCAGAGATCCTTACCGACCCCAACGGACTAGCGATGTCGCCTAAACGCATAACCGTTTCTACAGCCGGTATTGCCAAAATGATCAAAAAACTGGGCGACGATGATGTGAAATTCAACCTTGCTTTATCACTGCACGCCGCCAACGACAAAAAACGCGATCAGATTATGGATATCAATGAATCCAATAATCTGGAAGCACTCTCAGAAGCCTTGGTTTATTTTCATGAAAAGACGGGCTCGCGCGTTACCTTTGAATACATCATCTTCAAAGATTTCAACGATCAACTCGAGGACGCACGCGAATTAGCCGATTTTGCCAAAGCCGTGCCTTGTAAAATCAATATCATTGAGTACAATCCGATAGACGGAGGTAAGTTTCTACAAGCCGATCGCGAAAAAGTAGACGCTTTTGCCGCTTTCCTGGAAGAAAAATGCAACCTCATTGTAAATGTGCGTCGCAGCAGAGGAAAAGATATTGATGCTGCCTGTGGTCAATTAGCCAACAAAAACAAGATGATGGACAAACGGGTGTTGAAGGGTTAGTTCCCTTTATATCCGTTTCCAATATTCTTTTTCCAAAAAAAACGGTTTAATCATTATCATTATACAGGTCAGCCGATAATCTTCAGTAAATCACATAGATTACCAGAAACAACGAGAAGATTATGAGTATTCGTTTAACGAATCATCTTGTTTTATTCGAAACTATAAAAGGATAATTAACGTGAGTTCGGGATAAGAATACCCGTTAATTAGTTATTGAAAACGTTATGTGTAATAGTTTATGTAAGTCTAAAAAAGCATTTTCGATACAAAATAGTACAGAAACACCCCTTGAATTAAAAAAACATGCTTTTTTAAAGAAAAAAGTTAAAATTTAAACCATTACAAATCAATAAGTTAGCTCATTGAGATTTACACGAATTTCAATTAATGATAAAAATCATTTTTTTTATCCGCAAAGATTTCTTAAATTGACTTTCATAACACTACACACTATGACTGAAAAAATAACTCTACAGCTTTCCATCGAGGACAGCTAACCAAATTGACCTCGTCATTTGGTCTTACTCTTCTGAAATTGAAGACCCGTATTCTTTTGACGGATAGTTTCCGAACTGTTATTCGTATGCGTTTAAACTCAACTGTTTTTTAACGTTACTTGGATAACTATACCCAAAACGAAACTATTCGGGCATCCTGTCGGATGATTAAAGATTTCCCACTGCAAGTGCTTTTACCAAGCCTACCAGGAGATTTATGTCTTTGAAAATCTGAATTACTCTAAATCTCCGGTGCCACGACCGGAATGGAAGGACCTTAAGGTCTTAAACAACTCCACAACACACTATGAAATTTTACCACATGAAACAGTTATGTACCCTTTTTTGTGCATTGCTCTTTAGCAACGTACTATTAGCTCAAGTCGACGTTGGAGCAACGTCTATTTTAAATCCAACCACACCCGTGTGTGGCAATTCCAATCAACCGATTGATGTTGTCATATTTAATTACTCCCCTTCAACTATCAATTTTGCAATCAACAATGTCACCGTAAACGTAAGTATTACAGGTGCCAGTATTCAAACCTTTAATTCTCCTGTAATCAGTAGCGGTTCACTCGCATCGGGAGCATCTATGGTGGTAAACGTGACCCCTAGTTGCAACTTAAGCGCTATTGGTACGCACACTTTTAATGCGACCACTGTTAATTTCAGCGATGTGAATCCTGTCAACAATGCCATGGCACCAACCGATGTGATTGTTACCGCTCAGCCTACGCCGGCAAATGCGGGAAGCGATCAGGCATTTTGTGCACCGAATGGCAATTTATCAGGGAATACTCCTTTGGTGGGAATCGGAACCTGGACGCTCATTTCCGGATCGGGAGTGGTCACAAGTCCCAATTCACCTAATTCAACAATCACCGGATTGGGTGTTGGTCTGAATACCTTTCGCTGGACGATCTCCAATGCACCTTGCCCCGATTCATTCGATGATGTTGTCATTACCGGAGAGGCATCGCCAACTGTAGTTCTTACTTCTGCGCCTGGAACCAATGCACAAATACTTTGTGTCAACAATGCAGTTACACCAATTACATACACCATCGGCGGGAGTGCGAGTGGTGCATTTGCAAGCGGCTTACCGAGTGGTGTAAACGGTGTTTATTCTGCCGGAACATTTACCATTAGCGGCACACCGAGTATTCCCGGAGTTTATAATTATACCGTAACAACAACAGGTGGTTTATGCGCACCAGTGGTTCAACCAGGGTCAATTACAGTAGATCCTGATGCAACAATCAGTCTTACTTCGGCTGCTGGAACCGATGCCCAAACAATTTGTATCAATAATGCCATTACCCCTATTACCTATACAATAGGTGGCGGTGGGTCTGGTGCCACTGCAAGTGGACTGCCGGCAGGAGTGAGCGGAACTTATCTTGCTGGTAATTTCACCATCAGTGGCACGCCAACCGTTGCCGGAACGTTCAACTATACAGTTACCACTACCGGATTGTGTTCACAGCAAGTCGCTGCGGGTTCTATTACAGTAACTCCAGACGCGCTTATTACACTTTCCAGCGGAACACTCAATCAAACAATTTGCCAAAATACTCCTTTGGGAACCCTACTTTTTGCTATTAGTGGTGGAGGAACCGGAGCGACTGTTTCCGGTTTGCCGGCGGGTATTACCGGAACTTTCGCTGCGGGGGTATTTACAATCAGCGGTTCCCCAACCGTTACTGGCACATTCAATTATACTGTCACAACTACCGGACCTTGTCTGCAAAGTAGCATCAACGGAACCATTATTGTCAATCCGGATGCAACAATTGCGTTGACTTCCGGTGTTGGAACCGATGTTCAAACCATTTGTGTGAATAATCCGATTACCACAATTACCTATTCGGTAGGTGGTGGTGGAACCGGTGCAACCGTATCGGGTTTACCTGCAGGACTAAGTGGTCTATACGCGGCGGGTACCGTAACAATTAGCGGAACACCAACAGTGTCTGGCACATTCAACTATACCGTTACAACTACCGGAACGTGTAATCAGGTTACGGCTTCGGGAAGTATTACAGTGCAAGCTGATGCTACTTTAACGTTGATGACCGGAAATCAAAACCAGGTACTCTGTGAAAACACCTTCATCTCCAACATTGTCTATAACGTTGGTGGCGGTGTTACAGGAGCAACGGTTTCAGGTTTACCTTCAGGTGTTACAGGAACCTTTTCGGCGGGTGTGATTACGATTAGCGGACCGGCTTTGCTTTCGGGAGTATACAATTTCACAGTAACAACTACCGGCTCATGTGTGCAAACTTCGGCAAACGGTACCTTAACGGTTAATCCGGATGCGACACTTAATTTAAATTCAGCTCCGGCAACTACAAATCAAACCGTATGTATCAACTCTGCGATCACTACTATCAGCTATACGGTTGGCGGTGGCGGCACAAGTGCAACTTTCAGCGGATTGCCGGCAGGTGTTTCGGGGGCTTTTGCAGCAGGAACGGCAAGCATTAACGGCACTCCAACTATTGCCGGAACCTATAACTACATGGTTGCAACAGTAGGTACTTGTTTACAAGACACCGCTTACGGAACCATCACCGTTACTCCGGATGCAACTATTTCACTCAATTCAGCTATCGGAACAGATGCTCAAAACGTTTGTGAGAACACCCCAATCATCAACATCGATTACCTCATTGGTGGTGGAGGAACAGGAGTCACTTTTTCAGGATTACCTGCAGGAGCAAGCGGTTCTTTCAGTGGCGGAATTGCTACTATCAGCGGAACACCAACCATTGCAGGAGTTTATCCTTATACGGTGACAACTACTGGTAGCTGTGTGCAAACTTCGGCTAGCGGAAGTATTACGGTAACTATCGGATCAAGCGCTTTGCTGACTTCGGGAGTAGGAACAGATAGTCAATCCGTTTGTGTTCAAACACCCATTTATGATATTACTTATTCTATCGGAGGATCAGCTTCTGGCGCAACGGTAACCGGTTTACCTTCGGGTGTCAC
Organism: Fluviicola sp.; assembly: GCA_044377135.1. Lineage (GTDB taxonomy): Bacteria > Bacteroidota > Bacteroidia > Flavobacteriales_D > Crocinitomicaceae > Fluviicola. The sequence goes on along the minus strand of JBILJP010000077.1, from coordinate 3,782 downwards.
CAGTTCGTTTTCAGCAGGAGTCCTCACCATTTCAGGTAGCCCTGATTCGGTTGGAGTCTATAACTACACCGTTACCACAAGTGGCGGAAGTTGCCCTTCGGTAAGTGTCGGTGGTTCTATCCAATCAACCATCCAAACGATTGTTATGACTTCCGCAGCATTTACCAATGATCAGGTTCTTTGTGAAAACATAGCGATTACTCCGATTACCTACAACCTTGGCGGCTCGGCTACAGGTGCAATCGCGAGCGGTTTACCAGCAGGTGTAACAGGAAACTTTAGCGGTGGAATTTTCACAATCAGTGGTCTTCCTACCGAAACCGGAACATTTTTCTACACCGTTAGTTCAACAGGATTTTGTACAGACGCCAGCTTAATCGGAAGTATTCAAATTAATCCGGTCATTCTGGGCAACACAGCAGGAACCAGTACTTCTATCTGCGAAAACAGCGTGGGCATGTTAACCGGAGGAACACTTGCCGGAGGAAATGGTGTATACACTTATCTCTGGGAAGAAAGCACAACTTCAGGTAGCTCCTTCTCTCCTGCATTTGAATACCACACGTTGTCGGATTATGAAGTATATGCAACTGCATTTTCACAAAATCAAATGTACTATCGCAGAGTGGTTACTTCTGGTGGTTGCGTAGACACTTCATCAGAGGTTGTGATCGTGCTCGATTCGCTACCGACTGCAAACATTAACGGAATGTCGACCATTTGTGCAGGTGATTCGCTGTTGGTAACCGGAGCCGGTTTTACAAATGGAACCTACAATTGGTGTCATGATGGTGCCGGAAATTTATTCGGAACAGCAGGTTTAACGCCAATGTACCAATCCTCACTTTCTGACGAAGGAAATACGGTAACATTGAAAATGATTGTCACTAGCAATAATACATGTGCTCCTATGGCAGATACAGCGCAATTTGTTATAACAATCACACCGCTTCCAGTAGCCATTGCAGGAGGAAGTTCAACCATTTGTCCGAGCGGTGATGCGGTGACCGTAATGAGTGCGCAAGCTGCCAACGGAACCATTGATTGGTCTCACAACGGAAATGGAATCTTGCTTGATAGCACTAGTCTCTTCCCTACTTACATAGCAACCGCAGCAGATGCAGGCGATACGGTACTTCTTCAAATGGTTGTAAACAACCCGTTTGCCTGTCAAACACCGCAAGCTGATACGGCTTGGTACAACATCATGGTCAATGCAGTCGGAAACACCTTCCTTGAAGCAGGAAACAGTACAACGATCGGTATCGGAAACAGTGCAGATCTTTCTGCTACAGGACCGGCGATCATTGACTGGAACTGGTTCCCAACAACAGGACTTTCAGACCCGAATGTTCCGGACCCAACAGCATCTCCGGTGGTAACTACTACGTATTTACTCACAGGTACTGACGTAAATGGTTGTATGGCTGTCGATTCGTTGACCATCACAGTAGAAGCTGATATGAACCTGATGATTGCCAACACAGTGACGCCGAATGACGACAACAAAAATGACACATGGATTGTCGATAACATCGAGTTTTATCCAAATACGGAAGTATCCATCATGAATCGTGAAGGTGAAATCGTGTATGAATCCGATTCGTATGACAACTCCTGGGGCGGAACCTACAAAGGGAAATTACTTCCCGATGCGACTTACTACTATGTATTAAAGTTCGCTGATTCCGACAAAGTATATAAAGGTGCGGTAACCATCTTGCACCATTAATAACCAACTTAAAAAGATTCGATATGAAAGTGCAAATTTTCTCCATCATACTTGGTTTCACGCTTCTCACATCAGGAGCTCAGGCACAGCAATTGCCACTTGGAAGCCACTATTTTATGAATCCGTTTGTGTTAAACCCTGCTTACACGGGTTCGGGTGAAGACATAAATGTATTCCTGACCCACCGTTCTCAATTTACAGGAATTGCGGGTTCACCTCAAACAACATCGCTCACTATTGACGGTCCTATCAACATCAAAGGAGTCGGCTTAGGATTGAATGCCTATTCGGATGTAACCAGTATTTTGAGTAGAAACGGTGTTTCGGGAAATTACTCCTACTCCTTGAATTTGTGGACAGGTCATACCTTGACATTCGGATTAGCCGCAGGAGTTGTAGATCATACCATCAACTACGATCAAGCCATCGTGCGCGATTTAGACGATCCATCATTGTTTCAACAAAAAATGCATCGAACGGTTTTTACCGCCGATTTAGGGTTGTTATATGAGTGGAAACAATTGCAAGTAGGTTTTGCTGTTCCGCAATTGCTCGGCAATAAAGCGCGTTTCAGAGCAGATGACGGCACCATCAACTATTTTGACATGCAACGCCATTTTGTGGGAACAGCCAAATATGTTTTTGATGTAAATACCAAACAAGGCATCACGGCTTACCCAATGGTAGTAGTACGTGGCGTTTCAGGTGCACCTGTTCAGTACGACATCACAGCAGTAGCCGATTGGAAAGGCAAAGGATGGTTTGCGTTGAGCTACCGCAGCAAGTATGCAGTTGGTGTAAGTGCCGGTGTTCGTTACAAAAACCTAAGCGTTGGTTATTCACACGATTTCGGTGTTTCAAAACTGCGTTCGTATGCTGGCGCAACGCATGAATTTTTGCTGAGTTACCAATTTGGATGTGACACCAAAAAACGATTGGATCAACATGATCGTGAATTGGAGGAATTGCGTCTGCGTACTGACAAAAACGAAACGGATATCTTGCGTGTAGAAAACGAGTTGGAAGCCCTCAAACAATCTGAACAAGCATTGAGCGATAGTCTTGCCGCTGTAAAAGCTGCATTCAACGATAGTATTGCTTCGCTACGCAACAGTTTGAATGGATCAAAAGCTCCTGCAGATCAATCTTCGGCAACACCGTCAAACGATCCGAAAGAAAACTACCGTACACACAGCACGGCAGATTTTCTTGATGACAACGGGATGCCAATGCCAGCAGGATTTTATGTTGTGATTGGTTCTTTCAGCGTAAAGGACAATGCCACTTTGTTTCAAACACAGATTTTGACCAATGAAGGAGAATCCGCTTCAATCGCGTTTCACAAGTCTATTAGTATATATAATGTGTTTATGCTTTATACCCAAGATTACTCTGCTGCGAATACCGAACGTAATCATTGGAAAGACGACTATGAGAATGCCTGGGTACTAAAATTAGAATAATCGCCCTCAAACTAACACACACCCGATTTAAAGATGGACGACCGCTTGTATTACCACTACAAGCGGTCTATTTTTTGTATCTACTTCATTTTGACAAAAACTTATTCTCTTTTCAACTGTTTACCTTGGTAATTGGATTAATTTTGTGTTATCATGACGGTGAAAGAGATTTTAGCTCCCATTGAAACAGAAATGCAGTTATTTGAAGTGCGTTTCAAAGAGAGTATGCAATCAAAAGTGCCGTTGCTTGACAAAATCACCCATTACATCATTCGCCGAAAAGGCAAGCAAATGCGCCCCATGTTTTTGTTTCTTACTGCCAAAATGCTTGGTGAAGTAAACGACAAAACTTATCAATCGGCTTCTTTGGTTGAATTGTTGCATACAGCATCATTGGTACACGATGATGTAGTTGATGACGCCAACGAGCGTAGAGGATTTTTCTCGGTAAACGCTTTGTGGAAAAACAAGATTGCCGTTTTAGTGGGCGATTTTATGCTTTCACGCGTGTTATTGCATTCTTTGGAAAACGACAATATTCGCGCCTTGCAAATTGTAGCCCGGGCGGTACGTGAAATGAGTGAAGG
>JBILJP010000414.1:0-4303 GCA_044377135.1 Fluviicola sp. | reverse complement strand
GCTACACCAGCAAAACCGTAACGGTAAGCAATGAGGTAAGATGAGTTTTTGTCTTTACGAATAGGACCTTCCGTCATGAATTCCAAACCGGTTAAAGCACCAAGTTGAAATGTGTGTTCTCTTTTTTCGGTATTTCCGTTTCTAAAACCCAAATCAAACACGCCTGCGTTGGCATTTCCATACTCAGCCGGAAAAGCAGAAGTCATAAAGTCGGAATTGCGGAGCATGTTGGTGTTAATCGCACTTACCGGTCCGCCGGTTGTTCCTACTGTAGAAAAGTGGTTCGGATTGGGAATGTTTAATCCTTCAATACGCCACAATACGCCGATGGGAGAGTTACCACGAATCACAATGTCGTTGCGGGAATCATCCGGTGAACTTACTCCGGCAAAATTGGCGGCCAAACGTGCCGGATCGGAGCGTCCGCCTGCGTAACGGTTCACTTCTTCCATCGAAAATGAACGTCCGCTCAAGGAAATCAACTCGTTGTTGGTTTCGTTTTTCTTACGGGCATTGATCACCACTTCTTCGACCTCTTGAATGTGTTCTTCCATGGAAATGTCGAGCACGGTTTCTTTACCGGCAGTTACCACAATGTTTGACAGAACAATTTCCTTGTAACCAGAGTAAGTGACCTTCAAATCGTAACGCCCGGGTAAGACATCTGTTAGTTTGTAGCGTCCGTCGATATCCGTTTCGGATACTTTTAAGGGATTACTCTCCAAAATAACAACTGCGACTCCCGGAATGGTTTGCTGCGATTGTTTGTCGATCACCGTTCCTCTGATGGTTTGTGTGGTTGTTTGTGCCCAGATCGGAAGAGCGAAAATTCCGAATAACAGCGCTAAGAAGTATGCGTTTTGTTTCATAAAAGTTGTTTTACGATACAATAGTACAAGTCGTAAATAAACGACACACCTCAAAATTAGGTGAATTGTGGAATAAACAGGTTGAACTGTTATGAAGATAAAGATGAGTTGTCTTGGAAAAACAAAATATCAATTAAACATGTGTTCTGATAGCGGTTTCGATGGCATCAAGTTTTGTAGCAAGTGTTTGCAGTTTGGTTTCGATATTCGTAAGGTTTTCATTGATATCCGCCAAAGCTGTGGAAATAGCTTCCGTATTTGCCGGTAGACCTGAAAGGTTGGAAGCAATGATGTATTGTACAAAGAGGCTCATCGAAAACGGATCGTTTTTAGACGGTTGGATAGTGGTTTGTGCCTTGAAAGCGGTCATTAATTCATTGAATTCAGCAGCGTTCATAGTGATATACGTTTAAAGTTATGGTACATGCCGAAGAACGGAATCGAAAGGAATAGCTCTTAGGCGAGGTTAATTTAGGAATAAAAAGAAAACCTTCAACACCGAAGCATTGAAGGTTTTTCAAAAAAGTTAGTCGAGATTATTTCGCAGCTGCGTATTTCTTCGCAACGGCATCCCAGTTAATGACATTAAAGAATGCATTGATGTAGTCAGGACGACGGTTTTGGTAATGCAAGTAATAAGCATGTTCCCAAACGTCCATAGCCAGGATTGGTGTTCCTGTGCAACCTTCGCCCATCAACGGGTTATCTTGATTTGCTGTAGAGCAAACAACCAATTTTCCGTTTTCAACACACAACCAAGCCCATCCCGAACCGAAACGAGTTGTTCCAGCTTTCGCAAATGCATCTTTGAACGCTTCAAATGTTCCGAAAGCGTCGTTGATAGCTTGAGCCAATTCACCGGTTGGAGTACCTCCGGCATTCGGAGCCATTACTTCCCAGAAAAGGTTGTGATTCCAGAAACCTCCACCGTTGTTACGAACAGCAGGTTTGTCTTTGCAATTTTGCAAAATCTCTTCGATGGTTTTACCTTCCAGATCCGTTCCTGCAATGGCAGCGTTGAGGTTGGTAATATAAGCCTGGTGATGTTTGGAGTGATGAATCTCCATAGTGCGCGCGTCAATATGCGGTTCTAAAGCGTCATACGCGTATGCTAATTTTGGTAATTCGAATGACATAATTATCGTGTTTTGTTGTCTAACAAAAGTAACAACAATATCTATTGAATGGTTCGCTTTTTTCGCTTATAGTTGCGTGCAACTTCCTCCTATGACTTTCCAAGAATTGTTGTATTCTTGCCAAAAACGAATGTATTTAAAACTCCCTTCAATGGCATTCCCCAGCATTTTCCCTTTTGTATGGTAGACTATTACTACGATAGCTGTGTTATCGATCAGTTGCACTTTTTCCACTTCCGATTCGATTGTTTCCACCACCATTTCGCCTTTTCTGTGCGAAGCCAAATCCATTTCTTTTGTGATAGTTTGGCTGTTGGGACCAATGAAAAGCAGGTCGTCGTGTAAGAGTTGGTCTAATAGTTCCAAATTGCTGGTTTTGATGGCTTCCAGTAGTTGTTGTTCGAGGTGAAGGATGTGTTGCATGTGTTGAGGTTTTATACGGAGGAATAGTTCTAGTTGCTAGTGTTTATGCGGTTGTAAACGTTTTTAACGGATAGGAACGGATAACGTTTTTCTATTGTCAATGTATGAGATGATGGCATTATTATTTACAATAAATGATTTCCATTATAGTGACTTCCCTGAGATAATGTTTTGTTTAAGTAAATTCTTTTGTGCCTCAATGTTTATAGGGTTATAGCCGTTTTAACGGTTAGGAACGGATAACGTTTTTCTATTGTCAAAGTATGAGATGGCGGCATTATTATTTACAATAAATGATTTCCATTATTCTGACTTCCTGAGACAATTTTTTGTTTAAAAAATTCTTTTGTACCTCAATGTTTATAAGGTAATAGCCGTTTTTAAACATGCCTGAGGCAGTCAGGCGGTTATAAACGGATGATGTTTTCGTATTGCGAGAGTATGAATTGGGTCATCATAATGTGCAATAAATGATTTCCATTATACTGACTTCTTGAGATAATATTTTGTTTAAAGGAATTCTTTTGTGCCTCAATGTTTATAGGGTAATAGCCGTTTTTAAACATGCCTGAGGCAGTCAGGCGGTTAGAAACCGCTAATTCAATTCACCGAATCACAATCCCATCTTCTTCTTGTACTTCACATACAAATCCGTTTGGAAATTAGTTGGACTCACAAAAATCCCATCCATCAAAATCAAGGTCACATTATTCGTGCGCATGTCTAGCGCATTTCCCGACGAAGCAAAAAGTGTTGCTTGTTTTCCTTCTTCAATAGAACCATACTTTTTATCAATTCCCATAATTTCGCAAGCGCTTAAACTGACCGATCTTACCGCTTCTTCTTCCGTGAGACCATAAGACATGGCGGTTCCCGCTAAAAAAGGAATGTTGCGTGCATTCATCGCTTCCATATCACCTTCATTCTGCAAGCAGAAATTGACACCGCCGGCTTGTAGCAATGCCGGTAAACGATAGGGGAGATCTACTGCATCATCATCGTGCATGGGAAGTGAGTGCAAACGTGGCAACATCACCGGAATCTTTGCTTGTTTCAGTCGTTCGGTAATCATGTAACTATCATAACCGCCAACAATGACAGGGAAATCAACCTCGTAGGTTTTGGCAAAGTCGATGATATCCAATAATTGCTGTATTTCATCTGCGTGGACATACAAGCGTTTACTTCCTTGAATGCATCCGCGTAAAGCTTCGTATCGTAAATCGCTAACTGTAATCTCACTTGCGTAATAGGCTTTTGCAGCTTCAAAGAATGCCTGGATTTCGCGTTTGCGTTCGGCGTATTTCGCGTGCGTTTTTAATCCTTCACCGCTGCGTTCCATGCTCGAAGGCCAATTGAGGTGAATGCCATCATCTGCTGAAATGACACCGTCTTCCCAGTTCCAACAAGCTGTATGTAATACAGAAGAACTTCCTGTGATCACGCCTCCGCGTGGCGTACTTTGGGTAATCAATACACCATTGGTGCAAACGGTGGCCAATACATCCGATTCGCAGTTGTAGGCAATCAATGAGCGCACATGCGGATTGTAAACGCCAACTTCATTGAAATCTAGCGTTGCACGAACGGCATCAATTTCGGTAAGTCCCAAGGTGGAAGTAGGGGCAACAAAACCCGGATACAGATGTTGTCCGTTAAGGTCAATGATCGTATCCCATTCATCCCGATTATAGGAGTAAGCCAATGAATTCCGAAGCAAGGTGATTTTCCCGTTTTCGATGCCGACCAATCCTTTTTCAAAAACCTGACCGTTTCCTGTATGAACAGTGGCGTTTTCAAGCAGTATTTTTTGCGATTGAGCTGTGACAAACCCTGAAAGAAAAAGGATGCCGATTATAATGATGCTTTTCATGC
>JBILJP010000415.1:0-4303 GCA_044377135.1 Fluviicola sp. | reverse complement strand
GAATGAAAAAGGCGAATTTATCTCTGGTGCCGAAGGCGAACATTTGTTGGCGATTGCTATCAGTGGTGATTTCGACTTCGCGGAAGTAGATGATTTAGGTCAATTAACAAACGATACAACGGCCATCGATCGTCACATTGATGCTATTCTGGCCTTGGAAGACGTTAATATAGCAGCAATCACATCAGCCAATTTCTCAGTGGTAGTAGATGCCGTTAATTCAACTGGTGGAATTGCTGTTCCTGCGTTGTTGCGTAAACTCGGAGTGACAAATATCACCGAGTTGTATTGCGAACCAACTGGGCATTTTCCGCACAATCCGGAACCTTTACCCGAGCATTTAACGGAACTTTCTCAAAAAATAAAAGAAGTCAAAGCCGATTTGGGCATCACTGTTGATCCGGATGTGGATCGTTTGGCGTTGGTCAACGAAGACGGATCGATGTTTGGCGAAGAATATACGTTAGTTGCTGTTTCAGAATACATTCTTTCACGTCGTAAAGGAGCAACGGTTTCCAATCTTTCTTCTACACGTGCATTGCGCGATGTGACCGAGGAAAACGGTTGCGAATACCATGCTTCGGCAGTGGGTGAGGTGAACGTAGTCGAAAAAATGAAAGCCGTGAAAGCCGTGATCGGTGGTGAAGGAAACGGTGGAATCATTTATCCTGATCTACATTATGGTCGTGATTCATTGGTTGGAATAGCCTTGTTCTTGACCCATTTGGCGCAGAAAAAAGTGTCTATGACTGCGTTGCGCGCTTCGTACCCGAACTACGAAATGGCGAAGAAAAAAATCGAGTTAACTCCCGGAATAGATGTAGATGGCATTCTTCAAACGATGGCAAAACGCTATGAAAACGAAGAAGTGGATACCACAGACGGTGTGAAAATTTACATTGGAAAAGAATGGGTGCATTTGCGTAAAAGCAATACAGAACCTATTATACGTGTCTATACCGAAAGCAAAGATGCGAAGGCAGCATCTGATCTGGCTGATAAAATCATCACGGAAATAAAATCTTTGATTTAAATAACGTGAGTTCGGGATAAGAATTCAGTCAGATCGCTTAGAAATAGTTGGATTCAAGCGAAAAGAACGAGATGTATCGGGATACATTGAGTGCTTTTTCGAGTAGAAGACGGCTGTTTATAAGCGAAAAGCTTATTTTACTAATCCCTAAAACATTCATCTGTGGCGTTGTATTTCCTAGAGATGACTCGCCATCTCTAAGAAATACGCCTAACATCTGAACATTTTATGAATTTCTGACAGGTATTCTTATCCCGAACTCACGTTAAATAAATTCAACAACAAATTGCCGTAGGCACAGGATAACTTGTCAGCCTCAGGCTGATCCTGTGCCTTTTTTATTGTTGAATAAAATAAAACAATAAAAGACCGAAGGCAATTGTTAATCAGTTGTTTGTGTTTTTATTTCAAACCATTCAATAGTCATTTTTTAACAGTTGATGAACCTATTTCCAATTCGCGGGTACAGTGTTAAAATTTTGATCCCATGAAAAAAGTAATTGGTTTAGTTGGAAGTTTATGCATAGCGCTTAGCACATTCGCCACAGAGAAAGAAACCATCAAATCAACCATTTCAGAAGTAACGGTCTACACGCAGGGCGCGCAGGTTTATCGTAAAGCAAGTTACACCGTAAAGCCGGGAGTTACCCAATTGGTAATCGAAGGCATCAGCCCGAACATCGATCCGAAAAGCCTTCAGGTAAAAGCCACCGGAAACGTCGTGTTGATCGATTCCAAGTATTCCATGTTCTATCCGCAACCGGTAGAAGTGAAATTGGAAGGGCTACCGTTGAAAATTAGAAAAGATATCCAGCTTTTGCAGGATTCTATTTCAAATATGGATTATGAAATTCGTGAAATTCAGGATGAAATAGACGTGTTAACGGCCACCAAAAGCATTTTAGCCAATAACGGAGCCATCAAAGGGCAAGGAAAAGTCAATGATTCGATTCAGCTGTTGAAACAAGCCGTAGATTATTATCAGGTGAAAATGAACGAGCTCAACAAAAAAATGCTGGCGTTGAATCGTCGTAAATCGGAAAAAGACTTTAAGCGTTCCGGAATGCACGCACGGTTACAAGATTTGAAAAACTTTCAGTCTTCCAGTTCACCTGAAGTAGAAAAAGGACCGATTCATCAAATCATGATTACCGTTTCGGCCAAAGAAGCTGCAGCCGGAAAATTAACGGTTTCGTATTTGGTTTCAGGAGCTAGCTGGGTGCCGATGTACGATCTTAGAAGCGATATTGCTACCGGAAAAATCAACTTAACATACAAAGCTCATGTGAGTCAAAACACGAATGAGGATTGGGACGATGTGCGTTTAACGGTTTCTACCAATAATCCTTATCAAAACAAAACACGTCCTGTTCTTCATCCGTGGTATGTTGATTATTACGTTGCGGCGGTTTATTACCAACAACCGAATTATGCTTATTCCAACGCGGCAACACCACAGGTAATGGCAACTGAATCAAAAAACGGTGCCGATATGTATAACGAAGAATCGGAAGTTGTAGCGCAAACAGCAAGTGATTTTACTACGATGATTGATCGCGTGCTTTCTGCAGAATTTAAAATCGATTTACCTTATTCCATCAAAAGTGACGGCGAAGAGCATATGGTGTTGGTAAAAAACATTGATTTGAGTGCCAATTACAAATACATCTGCGTTCCGAAATTGGATCCAAGTGCTTATTTAGTTGCACAAATCGTGAAATTGGATGAACTGCAATTGGTTCCGGCTACTGCCAATATCTTCTTTGATGGCACTTATATCGGCGAAACCTATTTAGATCCAACTACAATGGATGATACCTTGTCATTGAGTCTTGGTAAAGATCCGAACATCATCGTAAAACGTACCTTGTTGAAGAAAGAAATGAAGGAGAAAATCGTTGGGAATACCAAGGAACGTACAATGTCGTACGAATTGGAGATCAAAAATCTTAAATCAACCAACATTCAGTTGATTGTAAAAGACCAGTTACCAATCACACAAAATGCTGATATCATCATCGAACCGATCGATTTGGATAAAGCAAATTACAATACGGTTACCGGTATCCTGAATTGGGAATTTGAAATGAAACCGAAAGAGAATCGCAAAATTCACTTCAGCTACCGCGTGAAACACAATAAAGACAAAGAGGTTATCCTGCAATAAAACGCAGAAAGTCCAGTGTAGGTCCACGATTTATCGTGGACCTTTTTGGTTTAATATGCGTTTAACAAGGTACGTAGACACGGAAATGTTCCTTCGATAATAACACACCGCGATTGATTGTTGATCGGTGAAATAGGGCTGAAGGCTTGGTGAAATTTCTACAACCGAGGTTTAAATGGAGTTCTTTATATCCATCCGTATGTAAGCTCGGGACGCATCGGTATATAATCACAATCCACACTCATTAACAATACTTCATAGTTAATCACAGTGGAGGTTGTTTTTATTGTTTATCATTCTGCAAAGCAAAATAATCTTTGCGTCCTCTGCGTTAGTATTATTTCACCGCAATGCTTACGCTAATCGCATGTCGCCAATAGCTTTAGCGATGACACAAGCCACAGCAAAAGAGCAAAGTGCAAAGAGTTGCACTTGTGTAACTTGTGTGATACTAATATTGCAGATTCACTGATTTTTGATTTGGGGCGGATAATACATATACCCCGACGCATCCCGCGCCTTAATTGAATAACATGAAACAAATCGTAAAATCTACAAGCAACAAAAAAGGGCTTCCCAATTGGGAGGCCCTTCGTATTAAAAGAATGTAAATTCTTAGTTTTTTGCGAAGTTACCACGAGCAACTTTACCAGAAACGGTAACAGCTTGGTACATGTAAATTCCTGAAGTCAATTCAGCAACATTTACAGAAGATGTAGTAGAAGTAGCAACTACTTTACCATCCATTGTTGTAACTGTGATAGAAGTTAAATCTTCTTTCGCTTGAATGTTCAATACATTGTTAGCCGGGTTAGGATAAACAACTGCATCGATTACGTTTTCGTTCAAACCAGCAGTGAAGTTAACTACAGGAAAGATAGACAATGCAGAATTTAATTGCCATGTAGAAGTAGTACCATCATTGAATGAAAAGAACGTTCCACTAGATTGAATTTCTCCTGTGTGAGTACTTGCAGCTGTAAAAGGAGTAACAGAAGCATTAGTACATTCTAGAGAAATCAAATTTTGACCTGTTGGTAAAACAACACCAGCCCAAAATTTATTTCCTGCAGGGATTGTTACAGCTGAAGGGAAAGTAACAG
>JBILJP010000076.1:0-15572 GCA_044377135.1 Fluviicola sp. | reverse complement strand
CATTAACAGAACCGCCTATCGGGCAACCGAATTTTGTGAAAGATCAGGAAGTAATTGTGGTGAGAACGTATAATAATGGCACACAAACCATGACAGGTACAGTCGGAAAGGTTTACGGACCGGCAAAATACCAGGTATTGGGCTTGGAGTAAGATCCGGTTTCTCTACCGATTTAAACTAGTAAACATCTTTATCCGGCCGATGAAGAACACAATAATCAATTCAACACAGTTTCAACACAAAGCGTAAGGGGAATTCCTATTCCAAAAATAAACCTTCAAATACGGATTTATTGGTTGTAACCGAATAAGATTGATGATTGAAATGCCCGCAGTTTACCTTGCGGTAATGAATGCTCAAACGAGCGCACCTTTTATTATTCACTTTAAAATAACAAGTTATGTCTAATTATTCAGTTAGTGTAAAAAACAGCAGCGGTGCCAGCCAAAACATCGCTATCTATCAATCTTACCCGAATCTTTCAACAGGTTTACCATTGGTTTGGATTGCAAAAAACATCAATAACGAAAACACAAACAGCTTTTCTTGGTCGGTTGACTGGGCATTGAATTGGGGTACAACCAAACAAGTGTTGAAACCGGGAGTTATGTGGGAATCGGGAGGTACGCCAAGAGCGGTTGAACCCAATCAATCAGGTGGACCTAACAAAGTCAACGTTTATTACCAAAATGGTGATTTTGCCAGTACGGATGCCTACAATGAAGACAGTATTCCTGCCGGTTCAATGGACGTAAGCACGGATAAATCATTTACGGTAAGTGATGCAGCAAAAATGAGTATCTCTGTTTACATGAACGGAACGCCAACGTTTGCCATGCAAGGAAAACCAAACGGAACCTACCAGTTTGATACGCATCCGACGTATTATTTGTGTACAACCGATTCAAAACAAGGGGTTGCGGTTGACGGAAACTTTGTAAGCTCAGTAAAAGAGGTGGTTTTCGCAAACGGAGTTACCAGCTTAAACTTCAAGTTGACAGAAACATTGGATTTCGTTCAAATCTAATCTGAATGTCACTACTGTATAGTGTATTGGAAATGATATCGGTGCATGTTGCCGGTATCATTTTCCTTTTATTTTCACAAACGTTTATGAGTAAAGAAGTACAGCATCAGGTTGTTAGTTATTCATCCTCTGCCAAGAGTCTGACAACAGAATCAACAGAAAAATACACGGTAAAATGCATCAATCAATCTACCGAAAACTGTTATTTCTACCTCTTTCAACGAACCAAAAATCAGAATTCGATGATTGCTTCGCTTGTTTGGTTTGCCAGTCCGTATAAAGTGCCGACAGGTGAAGGAAGTATTACTTTTGACTGGCGGGAAACCTATTGTTATGTTTGGCAAGGATACGGATCGGTGCAGCCAACGGTTGTTTTTACCGCCGAAGGATTAAAAGCAGGCGCTCCGGAAACTCAGGTAACGTTTTTGATCGAAGATTCTACACCCGTTTTCGGCGATGTTTTGCAGTACAATACCCCGGGAATGATGATTACCAGCAAAATGACCATTCCGGATAACACCTTCGGAGTCGGAATAGGTATGTCTGGACAAGCTACGCTACTTGTACAGTCTATTGCCAACAAAACGCAAGAGTTTGAAGTAGAGCCAATTTATTGGATCGCGGTTTCAAAAAATATAGAAGTAGGTGAGGTTCTCAGCGAATCATCCAGCGATCCGAAAGCCCAATTTGCGTTCCCTGCAAACACCTATAACCTTACCATTACGTATACCGACGGTAAATTTTACAACAACGGAAATCCGCTTTAAGCGCCTGATTCAAACGGAGGCATTAATTATTGAACGAGTTTTGACGCGTATAACCAACTCACCAAACTCAAAAACTCACCAAACTTATCAAACTCAAAAAACTCACCAACTTACGTCAAATCCATTCCCTCAGTCTCCGTATACGGCACTTGTTTCCCCATTTTTTTCTGGATAATCTTAAAATGGTGTTCATCTTCGGGTGTTACAAAAGCAAAGGCTTCTCCGGTAGCATCCGCGCGACCCGTACGACCAATCCTGTGCACGTATTCTTTGGGCGATCGGGGCAATTCGTAGTTGATCACAAACGGCAAAACGTGAATGTCGATTCCACGTGAAATGAGGTCGGTGGCTACCAGCACACGCGTTCTTCCGGCTTTGAAATTATCCAGGGCTTTGCGGCGTGCTTCCTGACTTTTCTTACTGTGAATGGCAACAGCATTGATACCGTTCTTTTGCAATTTGGCGGTTACGGTATCGGCTTTGAAGACAGAACTGGTAAACACCAAGACCTGTTGCATATCGCGCGATTTGATGAGGTGGCGCAACAACGGACCTTTACGCTCTTCAGACACCCGAAAAGCCGTTTGTTCAATCAAATCAACGGTTTCTTCCTCCTGCACAATTTTGATCACCACCGGATCATTCAATAATAACTGCGTGATCGCCGAAACATCATCAGTGAGTGTAGCGGAAAAAAGCAGGTTTTGTCGTTTTTTCGGCAATAGACCAATGATGCGTTGCATTTCGTCGTGAAAACCGAGATTGAGTAATTTGTCGGCTTCATCGAGTACCAGCGTGTCGCATTTGCCCAATTGCAGGGCGTTGTTGTCAATCAGTTCCAACAAACGTCCGGGAGTGGCTACCAAAATGGACGTTCCCATCAAGGCTTTCATCTGTGGATTGATGGAAACACCACCATAAACAGCCATCGACGAAACCTTCTCGGGCAACCGGTTCGAAAAACTGTAAATCACCTGTTGCACCTGCATAGCCAATTCGCGGGTAGGAACCACGATCAACGCGCGAATATTGCGGTTGCGTTCCTGCGGTTCTTTCCCTAGCTTCGTAAGCAAGGGTAAGACATAACTGGCTGTTTTCCCTGAGCCGGTTGGTGCAATCCCGAATAAATCCTTCCCCAACAATACCGCCGGAATGGCTTGTTCCTGAATCGGGTAGGGGCGTTCAAATTTTAAATCGGCCAATGTTTGGCGCAAAGCAGCAGATAAACCAAGGGAAGAAAACGGCATTGTTTGTTGTTTCAACGTTTTCATGTGAATTCATGCAACGCGGTTGTAAAAGTACGGAACGGAAAGTGAATAGGGAACATAAGTTTATGACCAATGAAATGATGGGCAAAATCGTTGGTTTTCAAAACAGGTTAAGTGAATTTACCGCAAAATCCGTATATTCGATTTCTAAATAGCCTGATATGAATCTCCGATCTGCCTTGATGATCTTTTTGCCTTTAACCGTTTTGTTTTCTTGCGGAGGCACTGCTGTATCTAATGATAAAAACGCATTAACCGAAGCTGAGAAGAACTTGGTATTGGTGAAATCGGATGTGTTTGACGGAGATAAAATCAGAATTTACCTGCGCAAAGATTCACTCAATGCCAACAAAGCCAATCAGTCGTTTTTGAAAGGACTCGATTGCTTAAAAAACAAAAAGGAGTTTAAGCAGGCAATCGGTGAATTCGAACAATCCATTCTAACGTATCCAACGGGTAAAGCTTACTACGAAATGGGGAACGCTTACATGGAAACCAGTCAATATGCGTTGGCGTTAAAAGCCTACGGTATGGCTGAACAGTTGAATTACGAGCCGTATTCAAAAGTGCTCTATAACATGGCCTGCGCGAATTCACAACTGGAAGAATATGAGTTGAGTGCGAGGTATTTGGAATATTCGGTTGAAGCGGGATATCTCAATATCGATAATATTCAACAAGATCCTGATTTGGAGAAATTGCGCACCGAACGCGACTATTTATTTAAAAAGCATTTGAATCGGGCATTGGCAGGAACATCCGACGCAGAGAATATTTATTGGATGCAATTCAAAAAAGGGTTTACAAAAGCCAAGTTACCACTGTCGTTGACCAATTTAATTTCCAAAACGCGGTTCGACATGAAAAATGCCATTTCCTATGATTTTGAGAAGTTTGTTCCGGAAATGCGCGATGAAAAATTCTCTCGTGAAGTGAGTAAAGGATTTTATTTCTACTCGCAAATAGCCGAAGAAAAGGAGTATGTAGCGCTGATCTATTTGATTCGTGATGAATTTTTGGGTGATCAGGCACCACTTTCATATCGCTTGGTAACCTATACCCACGAAGGACAACTCATTGATGAATACCTCATTGCCGGAAGAACCAGTTATTCTGATAAACTGCGAATGTGCACCGTTAACAATGATTTGACTATTTCCATTGATTTGATGGAAACTGTTTTTGAGAAAGACATCGAAGAATTCGGACCATATGATAATCCGATCAAATCGAAAAACAAGGTAGGTGAGGAAAACCTGCAAATTACTGAGACCGGAAAAATCGAAAAAATCAAGGAGAAGTTGGCGGGTTTGTGATGAATTTTATCCAATTACAATTTTGACTTACTAAAAATAGAATGGATCAATGAAAAACGCAATGAATCTTTTCATACTAATGATTCTTAATGTTTTAACCTTGTTGGTGATTGCATTAATTTTTAAAATGGTAGAAGGGAGTAATGGTGTGTTTTTACTTTGTTTAATATTCGGAATTATAGTGAATTGCATTTTGTTGCCGTTCAATATAATCATGTTAAAATGGCCAAGTAGCGGCTATTATTTGTTTTTTGGTGAAGTTACTGTTTTACTGCTCGTGGTTGGAATATCATCAATTGACACCTTATTTGCTGCAATTTTACTATGTACGAATTTCATGTTCGTTCATTTAATCACTAATTATTCTAAAAGGCATTCCGCTCAGGTTAATTTATAATCCGCTTCACAAACCCTTTCCGGATCATCAATTCCGCGATCATTAAATTCGGAATCCAACTCATCCAAGCTAGTAAAATATAGGTGTCAATCGGATTCAAATCAACTTTCCACACATCAAATAAATAAGCATACAAACGCAATGTGACAGCCGAAAGGGTCAACGCATAACTGCGCAACATCCAATTTCCGTGACGTTCATACTCTTTTTTGCGAAGGAAACGCCAAGCGATGAAAGTGCAAAACAGCCATGTACCACTCAACAAAACAAAACTGGTTTGAGCCGCAATGCCACCATTGGCGTAAAACGACATCACCAAAGCCGCAGGACCTGAAATGAGCAAAACGGTTACCAGATAGATAAATCCCGAAACGCGATGAATCATCGTATATTTCTTCAGAATGTACCTACTGAATTGAAACAATCCTGCCACAACCAAGGTAACGCTACTGAAAACATGCACGTAAAAACTGATTCGCCACAGTTTAACATGGTAGATTAATTGTTTGGTAAGCAGGAATTCTACATTCGGTTTTAAGGCCAGATACGGCGCTGAAAGCAGCAACAACAAATAAGCCGCATACGTCAACCCAATGATGAGTAGTAAATGAATGAACGATTGAAAACGCATATGTTAGAATCGAGGACTGAATTCAATACCCTCAATCAGGATGGAAGAATAACCATATTCTTTATCGTAAGTAATTGGAACGCGATGATTCCCCTTTTTAAAAAAGTTGTTTTTCTCCCAGCCAATTTCCAGTTGTTTATTCTTCAACCAACGCCAGCTGCCTTTAATGGTTGTTTCTTGTTCTCCGCTAGAGTTCTCATTCTCATTTGAAAATTGGTGAAATACTACCAAACCATCTTCCTGAAAATCGCAATATCCTTGCGCAGAAGTAGAGGAGTTAAAGGTCTCTAAGAATTCGTTTTCTGTTGTAATCCGTTCATCTTGAACTGCTATTTTCTTTTCGATTAGTAGTTTTTCACCAGTTCCTTTTTTCAATTGAAAGGTTTTCTTTGCAAGCTTTTTATCATTTCCTTCCCAGGTTCCGTTGACCGAAAAATCTTTTTTAGAAAGGGTTAATGTGAACTTACCATCGTACTTATGATCTCCGGGTTCTTCCAAAGTAAGAATAAGCGCGTCTTTTTCTTCGGTGATGTTTCCTACCAGATTGCGCTGTAAACCGCGGTTGATATCGTAACCTACCACCTTGTTTTTGCTGGCGTGTGTCAGGTTGATGTGAATGAAACTCTTTCCGAAATCGCCGGTATATTTTCCACAAAGCGTATCGGGTGCGATGGAATCGAAAAAAGAAATAACAGGTTGATTGGTAACAGAATCAACCGCAAAATCAGAAGCAGTTTGATTGTTTTGTAACGATGACTTATCAGCAGTTTCTGAACAAGCTGTTAAAACTAGTATACACTTTAGAAAGGCAAGAAAGGAAATGCGTTGCTTCATCTGATGGATAATTCGGTAGTCTAAAGTAACCAATTAAGTTGAACCAGCGGCAACCGTTTTCAATCGAAAAAGGACAATTAACCAATCGTGGACTTCTCTTTCCGCAACAAATAATACAAATTAATACACACAATGGCGGCATTCGTTACAATCACCGGAATGGAAGGCAACAAGCTTCCGTAAACGATAAACAACACACAACCAACTGTATTCACAATGCGAAGTGTTCGCATATTTTTCATCAGAAAAGCGATTAATACTGCAAGCGAAGCCGCATATCCGATGTATTCCGTAAATTGTTCCATAGTGCTGTTTTTGGGCAAAAGTAAGTCGCTGAAATTCCGTTTCCTACGAAAAAAAACAGTAAATCGATTTACTAAAACGCTTATGGATAGTAGGGTTCTCAATTTTCGCACTGCCTCTAGTGAACTATTAACTATGTTAGATCTAAAACTTGTTTCACGAATCTTAAATTATCGAAGCCATATCGCCGTCGCTTTGCAAAAGAGTGTGAGTTTCCATGCAGGAATGAGCGTCGATTTTTCAATTGTTTGACGAGGAACGAGGAGTTTTGAAAAATCAGCGATTGACCTGCTAATGGAACACACGGTTTGCAGAGACTAGCCTTTTGGTTCGTTTTGGGCAATGCCAAAATGAACATTAAGCCCTTTTCGGCACAAAATGTGTAAATGCTCCTTTGCAAATCGGCATAATTCGTTGTGATTCTTATTTTTGCCAAAAAACACGTTATATGAAATACCTGCTTCTCATCCCAATTCTGGCATTATTTGTTCAATCGTGCGGAAATACCCGAAATATGAAGGTAGAAGACATCGATTATTTGGTGTTGGATTACAATCCTGAAGCACCGAATAATTACGGAACATTGATTCAGGGAGGCGTTTGTGCACAAATGAATTCGGGTGAATTGAAGTGTTTGAAAAATAATTCGCACTTCGAAATGAGTGATAATATTCGATGTGATATCAAAGACCAGGAGTTGACAGTAATTACCATGCCCCGTTCGTATTCTGACGATAAAGTAGTGGTGATGATGAAAATGAAAGGTAAAAAAGACTACGAAATCACCAGCTACGACACACTTCGATTGAATTTCAATGCCGGAATTACGCTTGGTGGTCGACCATATTCAGGAAACACGGGAGGCTCGGGTAAAAACGGCGGACAAAGCACTTTGTTTCGCGACGGAAAAGATGGCGACAATGGTTTGAACGGTGATAATGGCAGAAGTGGTGATTCGTATGATATTCACATTTGGAAAGATTCGACTACCTATTTTATTCACGTCGTAAATCTTACAACTGGCTCTACTGGTAAATACAAAATCAACGGATCAAAACCTTTTGAAATCAATGCTTCCGGTTCAAATGGTGGAGCAGGTGGAAAAGGTGGCGACGGCGGTGACGGAAAAGACGGTGAAACTGTAAATGGTAAAACAAAATATCCTGGCAACGGTGGCAATGGCGGTTTTGGCGGCAATGGTGGTTTTGGTGGCAACGGAGGATCGATTCGTTGTGTATTGCACCCAAGCGCTGCCGATTTCAGAACGCAATTGAAGTTTTTGACGCAACCAGGAATGGGGGGTAACGGTGGAAGTGCTGGTACCGGAGGTAAAGCAGGGAAATCATTGGCCGGACAATCACTGGCACGCGTAGGGTACAATGGTCGTAGCGGACAAAGCGGTTCTATGGGCCAAGCCGGACAAATCACGATAGTTGAAGAAGCGTTTGATATTCCGACATATCAATAGAATGATCAATTATGAATTCCGAAATTATAAAGGAGCTTAATAATTTATAATTTTTCAATTTATAATTAGTTGTATTTCAGTGTTTTGAAAAATAATTTAACTTTTTCTTAATATTCCATTAAGCTTTTTTTCATTTTCAGCATCTAACCAAAAAACTGCGCAAATGAAAAAACTATTCTTTTCCCTCTCCGTATGCTTGTTGGTGACCTCAATGGGTTATTCACAAGGCTTTTACGACCGTTCTACGGTTCAAACAATCGAAATATTCTTTGCATCTTCTACTTGGGATGCACAACTCGATGCACTTGCTTCAACCACTGAAGATTACCTCTTAGCCGATTCGGTGCGCATCAATGGCGTAACCTTCGACAGTGTAGGTGTGAAGTACAAAGGAAATAGTTCCTACAACGCCAACAACAACAAAAATCCCCTTCACATCGAATTGGATCATGTACACGGAAGCTACGATTATCAAGGCTATACCGATATCAAGTTGCAAAACGGCTACCAGGATCCGTCAATGATTCGCGAAGTACTGAGCTACGCCATTTTGGAACAATACATGGATTGCCCGAAAGCCAATTTTGCCAATGTATACATCAATGGCACGTTGCGTGGGTTGTACTCAAGTGCTGAAAGTATCAATGATAAATTCAACGGCGATCATTATTACACCAGCGACGGAAGCTTTTTCAAATGCAATCCGATTGGTGGTGCAGGTCCGGGTGCTTCCGTGAATCCTGACTTGAAATACATCGATGCAGACAGTAGTTCATACGCCAATGGGTATGAGTTAAAATCGACTTATGGCTGGAATGATTTGGTTTCCCTCATCGATACGCTCAATAACCACTTTACGGAAATTGATAAAAACCTCGATGTAGACCGCGCTTTGTGGATGTTGGCTTTCAACAATGTTTTGGTAAACCTGGACAGTTATTCAGGAGCATTTCGCCAAAACTATTACCTCTACAAAGACCTGAACGATCGTTTTGTACCAACTGTTTGGGATTTGAACATGAGTTTTGCAGGTTTCCCGGGCGGAACAGGAAACGGTTCGTATGTAGCAACTTCGCTTGATCCGATGTCCAATTCCACATCTACCATTCACCCGCTGATTGTAAAACTATTGGGAGACCCGATGTACAAACGCATGTACATGGCGCACATCAGAACAATCGTAAAAGAAAACTTCGATGCTTCCGAATTTTTGACCACAGCCAATGCATTACGCACAACAATTGATGCTTCAGTTCAGGCCGATCCTTACAAATTCTACACATACACTCAATTCCAAAACGGTTTGTCAACAGCTGTTTCAGGTGGCGGACCAATGGGAAGTTCCATTCCCGGCATTCAAGCCTTGATGGATGCACGTGCTACGTTTTTCGGAACGAATACCAATTATACGTACTCGGCTCCGGTCATTAGCGCCGTTACGCCAAGTAATGCAACTCCGCTTTATGGTGAAACCATTACCATTACCGCAACTTGTTCCAATGAAACAACCGTTTATTTAGGTACAAGAGGCGAGCATCCGTTGCGTTTCGATCGCGTTCAAATGTATGACGATGGTGCGCACAACGACGGTGCGGCAGGCGATCACGTTTATGGTGCAACAGTAACCATCAACAATGTGTTGGTAGAATATTACGTGTATGCCGAAAACGCGCAAGCGGGGATTTTTAGTCCGCAACGTGCCGAGCACGACTATTATTCGTTGAATGTAACCTTGACTTTGCCTGCAGTAGGCGATGTGTTGATCAATGAAATCATGGCCGATAACGGTACAACTGCTTATGATTCAAACGGTGAAAACGACGACTGGATCGAATTGTACAATACCACTTCCAATGCCTTGGATCTTTCCGGTTTATACTTGTCGGATGATGCTACCAATTTTTCCAAATGGCTCATTCCAACAGGAACATCTATCAATGCGCACGATGTATTGATTTTTTGGACCGATGAAGATTCCGGACAAAGCGGGTTGCATACCAACTTTAAATTGAGTTCTGCCGGCGAAGAAATTTTCCTGAGTAGCGGCATTGGTGGAACAATCTACGACGATGTGGTTTTCGGTATTCAAACAACAGATATTTCCTACGCACGTTGTCCTGACGGTGGCACGTTCTCTTTCCAAAATCCTACATTCGATGAATTGAACAACTGTATTCTTTCAGTGAACGAGTCGGTGCTTCCATTAGCTATTCGAGTTTATCCTGTTCCTACAGCTGGCAACGTGTTCATTCAATCAGAAGAAGAAGGTTCATTGGCCATTCAGGTAGTAGATTTACAAGGAAGAATTGTATACGAAACCACTGAAACGTCTGCAACCATTGAGATTCCTTCAACAGAATGGCAATCGGGTTGGTACCAAATCAGAGCAATTTCAGCCAACGGAAAACAAACTTCGGTTCCGTTTGTTAAGCAATAATAGATATTAGGTTTTTCTTCACTCTCCAAAAGGTTCTCGTTGGTCCGTTTTAAACGGTTTCGGCGGGGACTTTTTGTTTTTGGAAGTCTTGTCTTCTACTACTTGTGTTCCCCACGGATGCACAGATTTTTAGCTCGGCTAATGCTTACGCTGAAGCTTGTGCCATCGCTAAAGCTATTGGCGTCACGCGATCAGCAAAGGCGCAACGCACTCGCTTTCTTTGTTATTGTCTCAACAACTATACAAGAAATGTATTATGGTTTTAGCGCTGCCGTTAGGAGCGCAATAATCTGTGCATCTGTGGGAATAATAGGTATTTCAACTGGTATGATCAGATGGATCACATTTCGATTAAAAAACGTATTTTTGAACTTTCGTAAAACAATTCATGGAATACAATACAACGCGTCCGAAGTTACTGTTGCCGGAATATGGCAGAAACGTACAGGAAATGATTGCTCACGCAATGGAAATCGCCGAAAAGGACGAACGCAATAAAGCAGCCCGTGCTATCATCGAGGTGATGGGACAATTGAATCCGCATCTGCGTGATGTAGACGATTTTCGCCATAAATTATGGACACACTTGTTTGTGATGTCTGACTTTAAACTCGATGTAGATTCGCCGTACGAGATTCCGAAGATGGAAGTGCTCAATAGCAAGCCTGATCGTATGATTTACCCGAAAGGAAAGATCAGATACGGACATTACGGTAAATACACCGAAAGTATTTTGGCGAATGCGCATGAAACCACCGATCCTGAAGAGAAAGAATACCTCAAAACATCGATGGCGAACTTCATGAAAAAGCAATACCTGGCCTACAACAATGATGCTGTAGAAAACCATGTAATTGCCAATCAGTTGAAAGACTTGTCGAAAGGCGAATTGATTCTCGAAAATCCGGATGATTTGATGAATACCAACTTGATTTTGAAATCGTTTGGAATTCAACCCAATAAACGTCCGAAGAAGAATCAGAAGAACAACAATAACAAGAATAAGAACAACAACCGCAAAAAGAACTAATCAGATGTCATCGTTTGAAATTTACGGAGGGAAACAATTAAAAGGAGAATTGACGCCTCAAGGTGCTAAAAATGAAGCCTTACAGATTTTATGTGCGGTTTTATTGACTCCGGAAAAAGTAACCATTTCCAATATCCCCGACATTGTGGACGTGAACAAACTCATCCAGCTCTTGCAAGTGATGGGCGTGAAGGTCGAAAAAGTGGAACGGGGAACGTACATTTTTCAGGCGAAAGACATTGATTTGGCGTATTTGGAAACCGAAGATTTTAAAACACGTGCCGCTTCATTACGCGGTTCGATCATGATCGTTGGTCCTTTGTTGGCACGTTTCGGAAAAGGATTCATTCCAAAACCGGGAGGTGATAAAATCGGTCGTCGTAGATTGGATACTCACTTTGAAGGTTTTGCTTTGTTGGGAGCCAAATTCAACTACGATGCGGGGGAACATTTTTATTCTATCGAAGCGAAAAAACTGGTAGGAACGTACATTCACCTGGATGAAGCTTCTGTAACCGGTACGGCAAATATTGTGATGGCGGCTATCATGGCTGAAGGAAAAACGGTGTTTTACAATGCAGCTTGCGAACCGTATTTGCAACAATTGTGTAAAATGCTCAATTCCATGGGGGCAAAAATCTCAGGAATTGGTTCCAATTTATTGACGATTGAAGGCGTAAAAGAATTAGGTGGTTGTTTTCACCGCATTTTACCGGATATGATTGAGATTGGTAGTTTCATTGGCTTGGCGGCTATGACACAATCGGAAATCACGATCAAAGACGTTAGTTACGAGAACCTCGGAATTATCCCGAATGTTTTTCGCCGTTTAGGAATTCAGCTCGAACGCAGAGGCGATGACATCTACATTCCTGCTCAGGAGAGTTACGAAATCGACACGTTTATCGATGGTTCTATTTTGACCATTTACGATGCGCCCTGGCCAGGATTTACTCCAGATTTGTTATCCATCATTTTGGTGGTTGCAACTCAGGCAAAAGGAAGTGTCTTGATTCACCAGAAAATGTTTGAGTCGCGGTTGTTCTTTACCGATAAATTGATCGATATGGGCGCGCAGATCATCTTGTGTGA
Source organism: Fluviicola sp. (assembly GCA_044377135.1). Lineage (GTDB taxonomy): Bacteria > Bacteroidota > Bacteroidia > Flavobacteriales_D > Crocinitomicaceae > Fluviicola. The sequence continues at coordinate 3,002 of JBILJP010000076.1, read as the reverse complement.
TCCGCACAGAGCTACCGTTATCGGTTTGGGGCGTCAGCACCAGTTAAAAGGCATTCAAATGACATCACCGGATATCCGTGCGGGAGTTTCGTTGCTCATTGCAGCTATGTCGGCCAAAGGTAAAAGCGTGATTCACAACATCGAGCAAATCGATCGTGGTTACCAGGATATCGATATTCGACTCAATAATTTGGGTGCGGATATTCGACGAATTTCGTAACTTGTGTTCGTAAATTACGCATTCTCATGATGATCAAAAGTAAAAAATTCGGAATTGTTACTGCTTTGGCACTGCTTGCCGGAATTTGTATTCTGTGGTGTACATCCTTTACTACAAACTCCAAATTTGCCCCCGTTGTCGGGAATAAAGCACCCGAAATCGAATTGATCGGTACCAACGGTAAAATGGTCAAATTGTCTTCCCTGAAAGGGAAAGTAGTGTTGATTGATTTTTGGGCTTCCTGGTGCGGTCCGTGCCGAAAAGAAAACCCGAATGTGGTGGAAGTGTACAAGAAATACAAAAAGACCAAATTCAAAAATGCCAAAGGATTCGAAGTATTCAGTGTATCACTAGATCGCAACGAAGCCGATTGGAAAAGTGCTATAAAAGCTGATGGTTTGGTGTGGAAAAGCCACGTTTGGGACAAAGAAAACATTGCCGGAAAAGCCTATGGCGTTCAGTACATTCCCAATGCATTCCTCGTTGATGGTGAAGGTAAATTGGTTGCTTTAGGCGAAGATTGCAAAGGGTTAAAGTTACATGTTGCTTTGGATAACTTAAAATAATAACCTTTCACCGACCACCATGCAATTCGACGACGACGGATTTTTATTGGGCACCCTTTTTCAACTGGTAGGAGCTACCGTAAGATGGTTGTTTTTTCTCGGTAAAAAACCTTACAAAGTACTTCATGAAAGTGAATTTCTCAACGGTGTGATCGGTTTCTTTGTGCTCGCTTTTATTGTTTGGTTACTTTTACGACCGATACTACGTTTCATTTTACACCTACTTTAATTCCCTCATTATGTCAGAAAACACCAACACGCCAGATAAACATATTGTTTCCGCCAGAATTACGGCCATCATCGGATTGGTGATTGCCACTCTTTCACTCATTGTTTCCATTATTCCCTGCATTGGATATTATGCGCTGGTACCAAGTATTGTGTCGGTAATTTGTAGTATCATAGGAATCGTTTACCTGAAAAAAGCGGGGAAATCTGCGTCTGTGGCTGTTGTAGGTGTTTTATTGGGAGGACTAGCAGTTGCAAGTGCAACCTATCAATACATTCAGTTCAAATCGGTTTTCGATGCCAAATCGCGCTTGGAAAATTCGGTTGAAGACATGGAAAAAGAAGTGAAAGAACAAGCCAAAGAAGTCATCATTGATTATACCAAAGAGAAAATCAAAGATTACCTCAAGGAAGATGATACGTTGAAAAAACCGGCCAAAAAGTCGAAATAAACGGCACCTGATCGCGCACCGGCATAGCTATTTCTGGTTCAACCTGTTGTTGTTTATTGCCTTGCTTGGTGGGGTATTCTGGTTGTATTTCACTCCTGAAGATCTTCATTGCGTTTACGCTCAACAAGGATTGGTTTGCCCGACTTGCGGATTGACCCGCGCTTTCAGAGCTATCATTACGTTTGATGTTGAAGCAACCATCGACCCGCTGCATAGGAAGATGGTGCTGTTTTTCATCGTTCAGTTTTTCCTGCGACTGGTTGCAACTTTATGGAGTTACTATAAGCAACCGTCTCGTAGATTGATTACACTGGATATTGTATTGAGCAGCATCTTGTTTGTACTGGCATTTTACCCTTTGTTTCCGTTCGTTCACTGATGAAATGATTCTTCGAAGATCCGTTTCTTGTCCGGTCAAATTTCATTCTTTTAATGCTCAGGATTTGATACCTTTGATTAGGCAGTCTGAAATAGGGTGAAATGAGCGTAAAACGATCAATACGAGTGAACAGAACTGATTCTAAACGTCCGATTGGATGGATGAGTTTCCTGTTTTTTGTTGTGTCAATGCTAGTGGTAAGCTGTATCAGTTCCCGGGAATTAATGCATGAAACTCCTGCTAACCAGGACCTGATTTCGGTAAACGCCATCAATGGAAATTACGCCAATCAATCTGTTACAGACACGTCTTCAACGCTTTGGTATGTCTTGTATGATTCGTTTTCGTTTCGAGAAGATACAGCAAAGCACGTAACCCGCAATTCAAGTATTCACCTTACGTTGAACCAAAAATCGCTGATTGTATTAGCAAAAGAAGGTGATCGTATTGTGGGTGAATTAGAGTTGAAAGGGAAAATCAAAGGCGATTATTTTTGTGCCAACCGAAACTTGTTTTTGGTACCTATTCCTTTTCTCTTTTTTTGTCATCGTGAACGCAGGGTGGTGATTGCTGTGACTTCTGAAAATCAATTGATTGTGAATCAAGGATTGGAAGAGTTTCTGTGGGTGATTATGGCGGGGGGATATCGTAGTCGGTCGTCGGATCGGTTTGGGGAACTATGATTTATAAATAATCATCGATCTAAATAACTGTTTTACAGCTATTTAAATTTAGTGATCTCGCAATACTACGGAATTTTTCTAGCGTGTTATTCTGCTGTTTTTCGTACATTCACCCCGTGAAAACCCTCGCCAATCTTCAGCTGCACTGGCAGCAATCCCTTCATACTTTGTATCCCGAGCGGGAAATCAATAACCTGTTTCGTTTTGCGCTCGAAGACGTGTTTGGCTTGAGTAATTCCGAACAACTGATGCAGCGCAATGTTGAGCAGTCGGAGGCTTTTTGTACGCAATTAGAAAGCGTTCTTCAGCGATTGATAACCGGCGAACCGTTGCAATACATTACCGGATTTACGTATTTCGATGATCTCAAAATCGCGGTTTCACCAGCCGTGTTGATTCCACGTCCTGAAACCGAAGAACTGGTGGAATGGGTTTCTGAAACGATTGATACCGGTTTCAATGAAACAATCATCG
>JBILJP010000413.1:0-4353 GCA_044377135.1 Fluviicola sp. | reverse complement strand
GTCGGATTCGGGATGTCGTATTACTTTGGAAACAAACGATCGGATGTTTACATTGATACACCGGAGTAATGATGAATGAAGAATACAGAATGAATAATGATGATTCCCAATTCTGCATTTTTCATTCTTAATTCATAATTCCCTTCGGAATTTCTTAATCTCCCCACGTCGTTTTTTAGCAATCAATCGTTTTTCAATCACCGATTTCGGAACCTTGGTAGGTTTGCGTTTTTTCTCAACAAGTAAATTCTTCTCAAGTAATTCAATCAATTTGACCATCGCAACGCGCTTGTTTCCCAATTGCGTTCGTTCCGACTGAGAGACAATCAACAAAACACCTTCCTTGGTCAATTTCCCGCTTAAACGCGCCAACAACAATGCTTTTTGATCTTCAGACAACAATAGAGTGTTGGTCAGATCAAAAGCCAGTTCTACCTTGGTTGAAACCTTATTTACGTGCTGACCGCCTTTACCACCGCTTCTACTTGTTTTAACGGTGATTTCCGATGAAAGATCGGGAAGATTTGTTTTCATGCTTTAAAAGTACAACGATTCTCTGAAACGTCCTATTTACTGAGATTTAAGTGTTCCTATAAAGATCATTCGGAATAGAATTGGCATATTTTAACAAAATTATCCCTTTGTTTTAAACGCTTGTTTAAAATGAGTGCTTAATTTTACGCCCAATTCAATTAAAATGAGTCAAGATCTTTCAACGGAATTAAAAATCAAAGAGGCTGCAAAACGAGTGTTTATGGCCAAAGGTTTTGATGGTTGCTCTACCAGAGAGATTGCCAAAGAAGCCGGAATGAATGTAGCGCTGGTGAACTATTATTTCAGATCAAAAGGACAACTCTTTCAACTTATTTTTAAAGCAGCACTCGAAGACTTCATGCTTTCAATGGTCGATGTGTTTAGCACTGATTTATCTCTGGAAAGCAAAATGCGCATTTTCATCGAACGCGAATACGATTTCTTAACCAAACATCCTGAAATGCCGGGTTTCATTATAGGTGAAATGAGTAGGGCAGATGGTTGCGGTGCAGGGAATATGTATTGGATGAAAGATAAAATCGATGAAACAGGAATATTTAGAGATATCCTAAAGGCACAAGAAGCAGGTGAAATCAGAAAAATGGACCTGTTGAGTATTGCCCTTATTTTGATGTCAAACTGCCATTTTCCGTTTCTTGGAAAACCGTTTGTGCAAAACGCTTTAAATGTTTCAGATGAACATTATGAACAACAATTGGTTCTTCATAAACAGTATGTCACCGAAATGATGATCAATTACCTATTTATCAAAAAATAACGCCCTGAAAATGTTTAAACAGCAATTTAAAACGTCGAACAATATGAAAAAGCAACTACTGGGGTTCGCACTCGTGTTAAGTGGATTTTCCGCCACTGCGCAGGAGCTCGATCTGGAAACTTGCCTCAAAATGGCAGACACTGCAAACCTTACTATTCGGAATGCACGGTTGGATATGGCTTCCAACGACAAACAAATTGATGCGTACATGTCGGCGCGTCTACCTAAATTAACCTTTACGGGCGATTACAAGTACAACGCAATCATTCCCGGACAAGTAGTTCCAGCCGCTTTTTTCGGAGGCACACCAGGAACTTATTCAACCGTTCAATTCGGGGTTCCGATCAACTTGAGCAATACGGTGCAGTTGACGCAAATTTTGTACAATCCGCAGGTGAATTACGGTTTGAAAGCCTTGGAAATCAATAGTAAAATCATTGCCACGCAGCACGATTTGGCCGTTCAGGAGATCAAACAACAAGTTGCAGGAACATATTTCAACCTACAAGCATTATCCAAACAATACGATTTTGTAGTTGGAAATATCGCCAGTATGGATAAGTTAATTCTGAACATGGAAGCAATGGAGCGCGAAGGCTTGATTGTTGGCACCGAAGTGGATAAACTGCGCATCAACCGGTTGAGTTTGGTAAATACCCGCGAAACGTTGAAGGCTTCCAAAGAACAATTGGAAAATCTTTTGAAAATCCTCATCGGTTTAGATACAAAACAATCCATCAAACTGGCTTCTGATACCTTGGTAGAGAAAACAATTTTGGTAGATGAGTCAACAATCACGTATCCGGAATTGGAGTTGCTCGAAGCACAAAAACAACTGAATATCGAAGAACGTAAAGGAACAAACATGGCTTATTTGCCGAGTCTTTCTTTTTACGCAGCTTATAATTACAACTACAATATCAAACCATCCGATGATTTCAGAACAGGAATCGAATCGGCATTTTTAGGTCTGCAACTCAACTGGACCTTGTTTGACGGCTTGGAAAAACACAATAAACAAAAGGTTAATGCTTTTAACGCGGAAAAAATTGCCAATCAACAAGAGTTGACCAAACAACAGTTGGAAATGGTGACTAACAATGCGAAAAAGCAAATCGAAATTCAAACAGGTTCGCTTGCCATTTCGAAAGAGCAACTGATCCTGGCCGAACGTGTTTACAAACAAACCGAAGCACAATTCAATCAGGGAACCGTAAGTTCAAATGATCTGATTACAGCAGATAACAGTTTGCAACAAGCACAAACAAACGTAGTAGCAGCTTATGTGCAATTGCGTCAGGCAGAATTGGCCTACTTAAAATCAATCGGAAATATCAAATAGCCAGCTGAAAAGACACGCTTCAGCAGAATAGCAAATAGCATAAACTAATTAAAATGAACAGAAGAGTAATAATCATTGGAGTTGTAGTTGTTGGACTGATCAGTTTAACAGTCATGAAATTGATGTCGAACAAAGATAAAGCCGCAGCCAAAATCTACATCCACGACGTAAATGCAAAAGTATTGGTTGAAACCACTACGATGAAAGAGCATACATTCGAAAGTGGTTTTTCCTACTTGGGAACGTTTGAGCCCTATCGCCAAAACACCATCGGGTCAGATGCTTCCGGAAAAATCATCCGCTTGTCAATAGAAGAAGGCGACCGTGTTTCGCAAGGAACAGTGATTGCCAAAATCGATGACGAAATGTTGCAATTGCAATTGGAAAATGCAGAAGTTTCCATCGAAGGTCAGAAAAATGATGATAACCGTTATACCAATTTGGCGAAAGACAATGCAGTAGCCGGAGTTCAGGTCGAAAAAACCAAATTGGGCTTGCGTTCTGCCGAAATTCAAAAGAAACAATTGCAGAAACAATTGCGCAGTACCACTATCAAAGCGCCATTTTCAGGTGTCATCACCAAAAAACTGGTTGATCTTGGGTCGGTAATCGGACCGGGAACACCCTTGGTTGAAATCACAGATATTTCCTCGTTGAAACTAACGGTAAATGTTCCTGAGCGCGATATCTTGAAATTCAAAATGAACCAAAGTGTTTCGGTAAAAGCTGATATCTACGGTAACCGCTCGTTCGACGGTAAAGTAACCAACATTAGCGTAGTGGCCGATAAATCACACAATTTCAAAGTGCAAATCACCCTCAAAAACAGTAAACAAGAATTGATGGCCGGTATGTACGGATCAGTACAATTAGTCAATAGCAATAGTGTAAAAGCCTTCGCTATTCCGCGTAAAGCCTTGATTGGTTCGTCTAAGAACCCGCAAGTATATGTGGTGCGCGATGGAAAAGCAATCTTAACCAATATCAACGCTGGTACATCTGATGGCGAATACATTGAAGTGATCAGTGGGATTTCCAAAAGCGATCAAATCGTTGTGAAAGGACAGGTGAATTTACAAGACAAAGCGAACGTCAAAACAAACTAATATTACATAGTCATGACATTGACCGAATTATCGATAAAACGCCCGTCGTTTATTATCGTCATCTTCACCATACTTATCGGTGGAGGACTATTGTGCTACAATCAGCTCAGTTACGAACTATTGCCAGATTTCTCTCCGCCCATCATTACGGTACAAACGGTATATCCGGGTGCGGCTCCTGCAACGGTTGAAAGTCAGATTTCCAAACCGTTGGAAGATCAATTGAGCGGATTGGAAGACATTTCCGAAGTAACTTCATTCTCGCTCGACAATGCATCGTTGGTGATGTTGGAGTTTAAAAACTCAGCCGACATCGATGAGGCCTTGGAAAATGCGCAACGCAAGGTGAATCAAATTGCAGGAAAATTGCCCGATGGAGCTGAAACGCCAACCCTGTCGAAGATTGAACCGAATGCTGCACCTGTATTGCAAGTAAGTGCCGTAGCAACAAAAATGGACGATCGTGTGTTCATGGAACTCATGGATCAGCAACTATTGCCCCTGATCAAACAAGTGAAAGGTGTAGGTTCCGTAACCGTTCTAGGTGGTGAAAAACGTGAAATTCGTGTAAACGTAGATCAGGAAAAACTGAA